>JAISZQ010000334.1 GCA_031269165.1 Spirochaetaceae bacterium | reverse complement strand
GCGTATTCGCAACGCCATGTATGGCGCACATTCGCGTACATTCGCGGACAAAAAAACTAAAAATCTGTGTAACCCGTTGACCACTCTTATATTCCATTTGCTTAAGTTGTTGACAGTGGAAGGCGCGGCAACTTGCCGATTCCCCTTTTGCCGGGCTTTATCCTTGCGAAACTGCGTTTCTCAAGGGTGCTGGACAAACGTTATTTGCCTTGCCAAAACGCGCGATTTTGGAACAGGCTCAATTATCGAGAAATAACCGTACCACTTACACAAACCGCACAATATCCTCAAATGCTTTTCGTTTCTTGGAACGAATAGTCGTATTTAAAGGATGCCCCAATGCGATGAGCGCGCCAAATTGTTTTTCCACCGGAATATTCAACAATTCGCAAATCTTTTTACGATCGTAAACACCAATAATGCAACTTCCAAGCCCCTGTGCGGCAGCCTCCAAACAAACATACGCGGTGGCGGCGCCTAAATCACCCTTTGCAAAGTATTGGCTGTCAAGAAAACAACTAATAACAGGACTCAAAACGGCGTGTTCCTCCAGAATAATAATGAACGCTTTGGTACTGCCAAGCCAAGCGTTTTGATGTAACGGCTGGCCGCATTGCGCGATTTGGGCAACTACTTCGGGATTTTCCACCACAACAAAACTCCACGGTTGCGCGTTACAGGCGGAATGGGCTAAACGGCCCGCTTCGACGCATCGCGCTAAGGTATCATGCTCCACCGGTTGTTCTGAAAAACCACGACAGCTTTGCCTTTGTTTACAAAGCTCCAAAAAATCACTCATAAGGTATTCCTCCCTATCATTTATGTTACCGCTTATTATGATAACCTGCCGGCCATGTTATTTCCGCACAGATCCTCACGCCTTTTTCCACGTCGTGCCTTCTTTGGCGTCTTCAAGGAGAATGCCGCGTTCCTTGAGGTGAGCGCGTATCTCGTCGGCGCGGGCAAACTGCTTGGCCTTCTTTGCCTCGGCTCTCTCGGCGATCAGTTGCTCAATCTCGGCGGCAAACGCGCCGTCCACCACGTCCGCTTTTCGGCTGAACGCCGCTTCTTCCAGACGGAGGCCGAGAATCCGGTCCATCCTGAATGCGGCGGCAAGCGCGACGGCCGGGGCGACACTGCTGTCACGGAGCAGCCCCCACAGTTCCGCCAGCGCGCGCGGCGTGGAAAGATCGTCGTCGATGGCCGTGTCGAAGGCGGCGAGGTAGTCCGCTGCCTTGCCTGCAAAACCCGCCGTCTCGGCAGCAGCCGCCTCTTCGGGCGTCGTCCTCCCCGCAACGGCGTACAGCTTGTCAAGGAGGGAAGCGCGGGCGTTCTTTGCCCCTTCCAGCGCGTCAAACGAAAACTGCATCTGGCTCCGGTAGTGGGCCCCCAGCAGGAAGTAGCGGTAATCAAGCGGATCAAACCCGTTTTCGACGAGCGTTTGCAAGGTCAGAAACCCGCCCGCCGATTTGGACATCTTGCCCTTGTTCAGCACGAGGAACTCGTTATGCACCCAGTAACGAACCCACGGACGCTTCCCATAGCCCGCCTCCGCCTGCGCGATCTCGTTGGTATGGTGAATCGGGATATGGTCGATGCCGCCCGCATGAATGTCAAACTGCTCGCCCAAATACGTGCTGCTCATCGCCGAGCACTCGATATGCCAGCCCGGATACCCGCGCCCCCACGGGCTATCCCACACGAGCGCCTGATTCTCGAACTTGCTCTTCGTAAACCACAGCACAAAGTCGTGCGGACTCCGCTTATTCTTGTCAACGCCGACCCGCGCCCCCGCCTCCAGCTCGTCAAGCCTGAGCAGGGCAAGCTCGCCGTAATTCGGAAACTTCGTGACGTCAAAGTAGAGGTTGCCGCCCGCAAGATAGGTGTAGCCGCCCGCCTCGATCCGCTTGATGAGCGTGATCATCTCGTCGATATGCTCCGTCGCCTTGCACACCACATCGGGCCGCCTGATATTGAGCGCCTCCGTATCCCGGAAAAACGCCTCGGTGTAAAACTGCGCCACCTCCAGCACGGACTTCCGCGCCTCCTCGGCACTTTTCACCATCTTGTCCTCGCCCTCGTCGTTGTCGCCGGAAAGATGCCCCACGTCGGTAATGTTCATCACGTGCGTGACCCGATAGCCCCGCTCGCGCAACACCCGCACCAGCACGTCGTGCGTCACATACGCGCGCAGATTGCCGATATGCGCGTAATTGTAAACAGTCGGCCCGCAGCCGTAAAACCCCGCCTCGCCGGACATCCGGGGCGTAAAAACCTCCGTCTTCCGGCCCAGCGTATTGTATAAAGAAAACGCCATGCCGTTACTCTACCGCAAACCGCCGCGAATGGCAAGCGCACCCCTTCGGGGCAGCAATGCTGGTTTCAACTGTTTGGTGATTGAAAGAAACGGTCGTTGCCCTGGGGAGACGGACAAGCCCCCGCTCTGCGCTGGTTATAAAAGAAACTTCCTTTGGGCGATACTAGATTTGAACTAGTGACTTCTACCGTGTGAAGGTAGCACTCTCCCACTGAGTTAATCGCCCTATCATGAGACCCATTCGAGAACCCACAACGCTCGTACTATACCCTATTGTTTTTCTTTGTGCAAGAGGGCCCACCTGCCGTGGAGGCCCTCGGGCATATCGTGGGGGGAACGACTATTGAGCTCCCCTACGGGGAGAGCGCGCCCAAGAATAAGGTGGGGGGAAGTCTCCCCCCTCGCTCCAGCCGCTTCGCGTCTTACGCTACCCCCCTCAGCGGGGGAGTCCCCCCGCAACGCCCCCCATCCCGCCACCTGCCGTGGAGGCCCTTGGGCGCGTCGTACCACGAACGCCCCCCAGCCCCCCTTCGGGGGGACAAAACCTCTTGTCTGGATTGCTTCGGGCTACGCCCTCGCAATGACGACGCCCCCCGTCATTGCACCCGTCACCCACCCGTCATTGCGAGCGAAGCGAAGCAATCCAGGGAGCACGCCCCTCGTCTGGATTGCTTCACCCTTCGGGTTCGCAATGACGATGCCCGCCACCTGCCCCGCAACGCCCCCGTCATTGCGAGCCGCGAAGCGGCGAAGCAATCCAGGGAGCACGGTAAAATACAAAGTCAAGTGCAACAGTTTGAGGCGAACTCAACCGGAGAGAGCCAGCCCAGACACTTGCGCGGACGGTTGTTTACCAGGTCCACAACCTGCCGCAGCCGTTCCTCCG
>JAISZQ010000324.1 GCA_031269165.1 Spirochaetaceae bacterium | reverse complement strand
ATACCCATCAGCGCGTATTCGCATACATTCGCGTACATTCGCGGACAAAAAAACTAAAAATCTGTGTGATCCGTTGACCACTCTTATATTCCATTGGCTTAAGTTGTTGACAGTGGGAGACTTCCCCCTTTCTCCATTTTCCATTCGCGCAACGCGCGCCCCCCGGTGGCTTGTTGCGCGGCACGCGACATGCTATACTGGTTTCACGATGGATTATTTTTTCCTGGGGTCGGGCGAGTTGTTGACCGCCTTTCGTTTTGCGGGGGTGGATGGGGCGGCTGTCGAGAACAGGGATGAGGCGTTGGCGGCGTTCCAAAGGGTAACCGGAGCGGGGGAGGCGCGGATTCTCATCGTGGAGGAGAGTACGGCGGCGGTGCTGGACGAGGAGATAGTCGCATGGCAGCTTACGGGGCAGTATCCGCTGGTGGCGGAAATCCCGGGGCTTGCCGGTCATTTGAAAGGGAGACGGACGCTGGTAGACGCGATTCGAGAGGCTATCGGCATCCACGTGTAATATATGGAAGAATTGTTATCAACCGACAACATACATCGGGAGATTCTTGACGACGCGAAACGAAAGGCGGCCAAGATTCTGAAAAACGCGGAGAACGTGGTCGCAACGGCATCCTCGGATTGGGACGCGAAGTTGAAAAAAGCCGTTGACGAGGTACGGGCGCGGTATGACGCGGAGATTGCCGAGAATAAGTCTGAGGCTAAGGCGCGGCTGGCAATGGATAGGGCGCGGGCAAAACTTTCCAAGATTACCGGGGTGCTTGAGAAGGCGATGCGCGATTTCTTTCAAACGCTTGACCGGAACGAGGTGCTTGCCGTTGTGGAACGCGCCCTGGCGGTGAGACTCGCCGCGGTGAAGGCCGCCGCCGGGCAACATGAGGCGGTCGATTTTTCCCGTCTCGAAGTCGAAGCGCACGGCCTTACTAAAGCGGAAGCCGAAACGATACTTGGCCGCCTGTCGCTGGCCGCTACCCGTATTGACGAGCGGGATGCGGGGGACGACGGGCTTTTTTCGATAGTACTATGGACCGGCGATATAAAAATGACGGCTTCGATACAAGCCGAAGCGGACGCGATGTTGCTGTCCAAACGGGCGGAAGCCGCGGAGGCGCTTTTTGGCTAACACGACAGGTTTGACGAATATTACCGGACGGGTCATCCGTATTTCCGGCCCGATCATTCATGCCTCAGGTATGAGCGGCGCCGGGCTTTTTGACGTGGTTGAAGTCGGCGAGAAACACATCTTGGGCGAGATTGTCCGTATCGAGGATGATGTCGCGGTGATTCAGGTGTATGAAGACGACACCGGGCTTGCCGTCGGGGCTCCTGCGGTAACCGCCGGGCGGCCGCTTTCGGTCGAACTGGGCCCCGGGCTCATTGGTACGATCTATGACGGCATCGAACGGCCGCTCCAGTCGCTTTACCAACAGGACGGCGCGTTTATGGCGGTCGGTTCTTCAGGCGACGCGCTCGACCGGCACAAAAAGTGGCGCTTTGTTCCCGATGCCGCGTTGTCGGCCCGGATTCAGGGCGGCGAAAAGGTCGAGGCGAAACCCGGCATGATCGTCGGCGAAGTGGCGGAAACCCGCGCCGTGGTGTGCAAGATCATGGTTCCTCCGGCGGGCATACGCGGCGTGTTCTCGGCACTTGCCCCGGAAGGCGACTATGACGTGAAGGCGGTCGTCGCCCGCACGACTACCGGCGGGGAGATAACGCTCTCCCAGTGGTGGCCCGTCCGCAAGCCCCGTCCCAGCGTCCAACGGTTGGGGGCCGAACAGCCCCTCTTGACCGGGCAGCGCGTCATCGACGTGTTTTTCCCGCTGTCGAAAGGCGGGACGGCGGCCATCCCCGGCGGCTTTGGCACCGGCAAGACGATGACCCAGCACGCCGTCGCCAAGTGGTGCGACGCGGGCGTGATCATCTACATCGGTTGCGGCGAGCGCGGCAACGAGATGACCGACGTACTCACCGAGTTCCCCGAACTGATCGACCCGCGCACCGGACGCTCCCTCATGGAACGGACGATCCTCATCGCCAACACGTCGAATATGCCGGTTGCCGCCCGCGAAGTGTCGATCTACACCGGCGTTACCCTCGCCGAGTACTACCGCGACATGGGCTACGACGTGGCGATCATGGCCGACTCCACGAGCCGCTGGGCGGAGGCCCTGCGCGAACTGTCCGGCCGCATGGAAGAGATGCCCGCCGAGGAAGGCTTTCCCGCCTATCTTCCCACGCGCCTCGCCGAATTCTATGAACGGGCCGGCCGTGTGAAGACCCTCGCCGGAAACGAAGGCTCCGTCTCGATCATCGGGGCCGTCTCCCCGCCCGGCGGCGACTTCTCCGAGCCGGTTACCCAGCACACCAAGCGTTTCATCCGCTGTTTCTGGGCCCTTGACCGCGAACTTGCCAACGCCCGGCACTATCCGGCGATCAGTTGGGTCGACTCCTACAGCGAATACGCCGACGAAGTGCGCCCGTGGTGGGAAAAAGTTGACGCCTACTGGGACTCCGCCCGAAGTGGCGCCCTCGAATTGTTGAAAAAAGAACAACGCCTCGCCGAAATCGTCCGCTTGATCGGCGCGGACGCGCTTCCCGACAATCAAAAACTGATATTGATCACCGCCGACCTCATCAAAAACGGCTTCTTGCAACAAAACTCCTTTGACGACATCGACATGTACTGCACTCCGGCCAAACAGGTCGGCATCCTCTCCCTCATCATGGAGTTCTACGAAAAGTCCCTCGCCCTCCTCAAACGCGGCCTCACGATGGTGCAAATCAACGAGCTTCCCCTCCGCGAGCACCTAGCCCGCCTGAAAAGCGAGATCAAGAACGACGACGAAGCCGCCCTCATTGCCTTTGGCGAAGAAATGCGAAAAACGCTGGACGGATTGCGCCGTTAGTAGCGTTCGTGCCGTTTGGCAAGGGTAATGCCTTGTTTTATAAGATAGCGTGTCGATACGCCGGGTGAGCACCGTCTTACAGGGACTGTTTTGTTATCGTATCGGCAGACGGCACGCCGGGGGCAGCGTACCCTGCTCCGGCACAGGCAGAACGCAGACGGTTCCCCGGCAGAGCAACCAGTACCCCCCTTGACAAAATTTTATCAACTGAATAGTATGTTGTCCAGAAGAAGTAAAACCTCTTTGATGTTTTGCTTATGGCGCCGTGCCCAAGCGGTAAGGGAGAGGTCTGCAAAACCTTTATGCGGCGGTTCGATTCCGCCCGGCGCCTATCGGCTTAAGAAAACGCTGATTGAGGTAACGAAATGGCAACCAAAGTGAAACCCGTGCAGCCCACGGAAATAAAAGACAAGAATATCGCCCGTCAAGTGATTGAGCAGATCCGCAAACCCATACCCGCTTCGGTATATCGGCGGCACGAGAAACTTAAGAAAACTATCGAAAGAATGACTTGCAAGTGAGCAAACGGGTCAGGATAACTGCGGACAATGCAGAAAAATATTTTTTTCTTGAACCTTTTGATCATGAGAAAACGGCTGTTATCTTTAGTTGTCCAATAAACGAATACAATGAGTGGCTGTTTCAGGATGCTTCCCGTTCTCAAAAAGACCACATCGCAAAAACATGGCTGTTGCGGGAACGGTCAACGGGTAAAATTGCCGCATATATGTCGCTTGTCATGGACGCGATAAAGCTATCATTTACTGAAAAGGAACTCCATAACCTTAACTACCCTTTCAAAACAATCCCCGCGATGAAAATAGCGAAACTGGCCGTTGACTGCGGTTCTTCGGAAAAGTACAAGGGCATTGGCTCATTTATGATAGAAGCCGCGATAGGGAAAGCCTTGGTCTGCAATGACGACTACTGCGCTGCCCGCTTCCTTACCGTAGATGCCGATATTGAACATAACGAAGGCGTCCTGGCTTTTTACAAAAAAAATGGCTTTATCCTAAACGCCGAATTGTCCGGTAAAAACCGCAAGACGATCAGCATGAGGAAAGATATTTATGGTTAGTTGGAGACAACCCCTTACCATAAAACGAATGTAACCCCAAAGGCGAATAAGGGGGTTTCCGTGATAGACTTATGCTCTCCCCGCAAGCCCCCTCTGTTTAGCCCCGCGAATGGACGCGAATAAGCGCCATAGAGAGCGTTACGAATAACACATACCCATCAGCACGTATTCGCGGACAAACAACGAAAAATCTGCGTGTGTAATCTTTGGGAATTGACAGAGAGCGGCGGCAACGGCGATAATGACGGCTATGCGGGAAGCGATTATTGATCGCCGGGGGCTTGTTTCGCGGCATGATCCGGTCTATGGGGGTGCTGTTTCCCCATCGCGGGATGCGCCGCTTTCGGTGGGGAACGGGGCGTTTTGTTTTACCGCCGATTTTACCGGCTTGCAGACTTTTGCGGAGGAGGGGGCCGCGTTTCCGCTGTGCACGATGGCGGAGTGGGGCTGGCACCGTTACGCGGACGCTCCGGCGGATGATCGCGGGCTCCGGCTTGAGCCGTTTGACACGTGGGGCCGGGATGTCGGGTATGCGGTGAGCGATGCGGGACAGGAGACTCTGTTCAAGGGGCTCAGGCACAACGCGCATAAGTTTAATCTGGCACGGATTGGTTTTGACACCGGGGCTGCGGCGGGGGCGGCGTGGATTCCGGTGAGGCAGAGGCTGTCGCTCTGGGAAGGCGTTTTGTCTTCCGTGTTTTCCCTCGGGGGTTCCGGCACGGGGAAAGAGGCGGCGGTGGAAACATTTGCCGCGCCGGACAAGGACGCGCTTCATGTGCGGGTAACCTCTCCGCTTGTCCGGGCGGGAATGCTTCGGGTCGTTATCGCCTTTCCCTACGGCAGCCACAAGAAGGCCGCCGGAACCTTTGCCGCGCCCCGTCTGCACACCACGTCTATTATAGTACAAAATGATCGTTGCCTTGTGTTGCGGCGCGTGATGGACACGACCGTCTATGGGGTAACCGTCACGCTGGGCGAGGGCGTATCCGCCTCGTTTGACGGCATCCATACGCTTACCCTGAGCGGTAGCGCGGAGAATCTTACGTTTGCGGTACATTTCACGGCGGGCGATCCCGCTTTGCGTGACGTTCTGGGGAACGGTACGGGGGACGGCGCATCGGGGAAAACCCCGCCCGGTTTTGATGCGGCGCGTCTCGGCCTGAGCGGTTTTGATAATGCCCGTGCGGCGTGCGCGGCGTTTTGGGCGCAGTACTGGAACGAAGGCGGGGCTGTTGACCTCGGCGGTTCAACCGACAGCCGTGCGGGTGAACTTGAACGGCGCATCGTGCTCTCCCAGTATCTCACCGCCATTCAGAGCCGGGGGACGCTCGTCCCCGCCGAGACGGGCCTCACGATGAACAGTTGGTACGGCAAGTTTCATCTGGAGATGCACTGCTGGCATCAGGCCCATTTCGCGCTCTGGGGACGCGCCGCCGAACTCAGGAAGAGCCTTGCCCTCTACAAACGCTTCTTGCCCCGCGCCCGCGAGATTGCCACTTCCCAAGGATATGCGGGGGCTCGCTGGCCCAAGATGTGCGACGACTCAGGCTGCAACACGCCCTCTTCAATCGCCGTCCTCCTCGTCTGGCAACAGCCCCACCCGCTTTTCCTTGCCGAGTTGTGCTACCGCGCGTTCCCGCCCGATGAAAAAGCGAACAAAGCCGCCTTTCTCCGCGAATACCGCGCTGTTGTTGTCGAAACCGCCGCCTTCATGTTCGATTTTCTCCATGGGGACGATGACCGGAACGGCGGCCGATATGTGCTCGGTCCGCCCCTCATCCCCGTGCAGGAACGCTTTGACCCGCGCACCGTGCTGAACCCCGCCTTCGAGACGGCCTATTTCCGCTGGGGCTTGCGTCAAGCCAACGTCTGGCTCACGCGCCTAGGCGAACGTCCCCGCACCGACTGGGCCGAGGCCGCCGCGACGCTCGCCCCGCCCGCCGTGAGCGTGAAGGACGGCCTTTACCTTGCCCACGAACACTGCCCGGACACCTTTACCCGCTTCAACACCGACCACCCCTCCATGCTGATGATGAAGGGCGTGTTGCCCGGAAACGCGGGAAGCGCGGGCATTGATGACGCGGTGATGAACGCGACGCTTGACCGCGTACTGAAAGACTGGAACTGGAACTCACTCTGGGGCTGGGACTTCCCGATGATGGCGATGACGGCTTGCCGCCTCGGCCGGAGAGAGGACGCGGTAGGGCTCTTGCTCATGGACAGCCCCAAAAACACCTATCTCGCCAACGGCCACAACCAACAGGCCGGTGCAAGCGACTTGCCGCTTTACCTGCCCGGCAACGGCGGCCTCCTCTTGGCAACGGCGATGATGACCGCCGGATACGACGGCAGCGGCCCGCTCCCCGGCTTCCCCGAAAACGGACGCTGGCAGGTGCGCTACGAGGGCATCCTCCCTTCTCCCTGACGCACGAATTGACAAAACGAAAAGAAGGGCGTAGTCTGAACAAGAGGAGAACTATATATGGATATATTAGAAGCGATTACCGCACGGCATTCGGTGCGAAGTTACACGGATCGGGAAATCGAGGGAGAACTCCTTGAGCAATTACAGAAAACCATTGACGAGTGTAACGTGAACGGCGCCTTGCATATTCAGCTGTGCCTGAATGAGCCACAATCATTTTCCGGTTTTATGGCAAAGTACGGCAATTTTCAAAAAGTAAAAAATTATGTCGCGATAGTGGGGAAAAAAGGCGATCGTTTTGAAGAAAAAGCGGGTTATTATGGCGAGACCGTGGTGTTAAAGGCCCAGCAACTTGGATTGAATACGTGTTGGGTTGGGGCGACGTACCGTAAGAGCAAGACTGCCGCCACAATAAATGCCGGTGAAAAGCTGTTGCTCGTCATTGCCATTGGTTTTGGCGAGACGAACGGCGTTTCTCATAAAACAAAACCCGTTGAAGCGTTATGTTCTGTGAACGGCACGATGCCTGATTGGTTTCGGAAAGGCGTGGAAGCGGCTCGATTGGCGCCCACCGCAATGAACCAGCAAAAATTCCGCTTTGAATTGAACGAAAATACCGTCAAGGCGGTTGCCGGTTCCGGCTTTTATACAAAACTTGATCTTGGTATCGCAAAATATCATTTTGAAATAGGCGCGGGTAAAAAGGGATGGACTTGGGGTTAAGGTTGCGCTGATTCGCAAGCCTTGATGACGGACAAAGAAGCCCGTTTCAAAAAACCCGCGTTAAGAGAAGCGTCATTGTGAGCGGAGCGAAGCAATCCAGCGGGAGGATATGCCTCGTCTGGATTGCTTCGCCCGCTAACGGCAAATTGCCGCCGCCGTGATCCGGGGGCGGGGCATCCTTTGGGATGCCTTCGGGGGTTGCCGACTAGCCTAGTGTCCCGACACGATTCAAACTGTGGATAGAGGCTGTACGGCTGTTCCAAAATCTCGCGTTGTGGCAGAGGGCAGACTTCTCTTGAGGCCGTTTTGGGGCGGGGACACCGAGGCTGTTTGTAACGTCGTTTTTGCCGTTAATCGGGGGCTTTGCCCCCGATTAACCGGGCGGAAACGCCGGATTAGGCTGGTTTTTCGGCGAAAAACTCGTTTTCGCCTCCCAGACCCCCGTCCTTAGGCTGTCCCAACTCAGCGCGTAGGCCATTACCTCCGGGATTGGTGTCTTTGCCTCCGCCACAACCGCATCCCAGTCAACCTCTTCCGCTTCAGGCGGCGGCTCCCCCGCCAGAATCTCCGACCAGTACCGCTCCCCCCAAAGATGCGCCTTCCTTCCCGTCCGCACGTT
>JAISZQ010000308.1 GCA_031269165.1 Spirochaetaceae bacterium | reverse complement strand
AAATGGATAATGGAAAATGATGCGCGCTTCGCGCGAATTGAAAATTGATAATGCATAATGGAAAATGATAAGAAGGGCGCGAGTAGCCTCCATGCCCCATGCATTATCCATTTTCAATTCTCCATTTTCCATTCGCGCACCGTGCGTATGCGCCCCCCTGGGGAATTGAAAATGATAAATGGAACGGCCTTGTACCCTCTATTAAGGCGTTGAGATGCCGTTTTGCTTTAGTCAAACGCGAAAAAAGCGTGAAAAAGGCGTAAAACCTTGAGGTTTTGGAACAGGCTCCATGGAAAATGTCGTCATTGCTTCGCTCGGCAATTTGCCGCTCGCTCGCAATGACGGGCGGCAATGGACGAGGCTGTCATTGCGAAGTGAGCGGCAACCTGTTGCCGATCCCCCTTTTTTGAAATCGTAAGAGCCTGTTCAAAAACCCTGCGGGACGTAACCCTTCGCTGTGATCCGGGGGCGTTACGGGGGTGGCCTACAACCCTCAACATCCTGTTTCGGGTTTCCGACCGGGGCGTGGCACACCGTAGGTGTGCTTCGGTAACGCGTCCGTCCGTGGACGCTGAGCAAACCCTGCGGTTTGCTTAAGGTACGCCCACAAAACCATGCACCGCATGGTTTTGTCCCCGTAGAGGGGGTAGCGTAGGGCGCAAGACCGGAGCGAGGGGGAGACGAGGCAACTTGTTGCCGTCCCCCTTTTGCTGAGATTTTGAATAGGCTCTCATTGCTGAGCCCGCACACACCCCTCTTGCACAAATTTTCGCGGAGAGTTATACTTATGAACTCATGAAAAAGATTGTGCAGTTTGTTCGGGAGTCGGTCGCGGAATTGAAGAAGGTCATTTGGCCTTCGCGCGAGGATGTGATAAGCTCCGTAAAGATTGTCCTCGTGTCTACCGTTCTCATCGCGGCCGTGTTGGGCCTTATCGATGTGCTGTTGCTTCTGGGGATGGACCTGCTCTTTTAGGAAAGACGGATTATGGCGAGTTCGTGGTATGTTTTACAAGTCTACTCAGGTTACGAGGCCCGTATCGAGAGGAAACTCCGCACGATGATGGAGTCCGGCGAACTCGACAAGGAAATTGTGCGAGACGTGAAGGTGCCGACCGAAGAGACAACGGAAATTCGGGACGGCAAGAAACGGACGCAGGTAAAAAAGGTGTTGCCGGGGTATATTCTCGTCGAGCTTGACCTTCCCGAAGATAAGTGGAAGGCCACCTGTCTTGCGATCCGCGAGCTTGACGGGGTTTCGGGTTTTGTGGGGGCCACACCGATACGGAAGCCCCAGCCGCTTCATGCCGAGGAAGCCCGCGCGATTCTGGCGCGTTCGGGCGAAATCAAGGGCGAGCGGGTGAGCCGGGCACACACGTCGTTCAGCGCGGGCGAGCAGGTGAAGATCACGGACGGGCCGTTTGATTCGTTCACGGGCACCATCGACGAAGTGAACAACGACAAAACGAAGCTCAAGGTGATGGTTGGCATATTTGGGAGAAACACGCCGGTTGAAGTTGACTTTAACCAAGTGGAAAAGGTATAGCCCCTATGGGGAATTGAAAATGGAAAATTGATAAGAGGCTGTCAAAACGAACCGAGTTTTGACCGACTCTGTTAATAGGAAGATTTTTAACAATCGGGCGTGGTGTTTCGGCGGCGCGTCGCGGTTGTTTGATAGAGGTGGGAGGCGAAAGCCGTTGACCACGGTGGTAGCCATTGGCACCACAAAGGAGTTTTTATGGCAAAGAAGAAAGTCACCGCAATGATCAAGTTGCAGTGCCCGGCGGGAAAGGCGACACCTGCTCCCCCGGTCGGACCCGCGCTTGGCCCTCACGGGGTAAGCGCGCCGCAGTTCGTCCAGCAGTTCAACGACCGGACGAAGTCGATGGAACCGGGGCTCATCATTCCGGTTATCATTTCCGTTTATCAGGACAAGAGTTTTACCTTTATCCTCAAAACGCCGCCGGCCGCCGTGCTGATCAAGAAGGCAACGGGTATCGAGAAGGGATCGGGCGTTCCACACAAGGACAAGGTTGCCAAGATCAGCCGGGCGAAAGTCGAAGAGATCGCCAAACTCAAGATGCCCGACCTTAACGCGGTTGATCTTGAGGGCGCGATGAAAATCATCGCGGGAACGGCTCGTTCCATGGGTGTGGAGGTCGAAAAATGAAGCGCGGCAAGAAGTATATCGAGGCCGCCAAGAAGGTTGACGGCGAAAAATTGCACTCCGCCCATGAAGCGGCGGATGTGGTTAAGGCTCTTCACTTTGCCAAGTTTGACGAGACGGTCGATCTGTCGGTCAAACTCAACATGGGCAAGAGCCAGTCGGTGCGCGATACGATGGTGTTGCCCCACCAGTTTCGCGGGGAGAAGCGGGTGCTCGTGTTTTGTCCGCCCGAACGCGAGACCGAGGCGAAAGACGCCGGGGCAACATTTGTCGGCAGTACCGATCTGGTAGACAAGGTCAAGGGCGGCTGGACGGACTTTGATGTCGCGGTGGCAACGCCGGACATGATGAAGGATGTCGGGAAACTCGGCATGGTGCTGGGCCGGAAGGGGCTCATGCCTAACCCGAAGACCGGCACCGTCACCAACGACCTTGCCGGGGCGTTGTCTGAATTGAAGAAGGGCCGCGTGGAATTCCGTGCGGACAAGACCGGCGTTGTCCATGTCGCCGTCGGCAAGGTGTCGATGGATGCGGCAAAGATCGCGGAAAACGTGAAAACGGCGGTTGCCGAAATCAAGCGGAAACGTCCGGCGGACGCGAAGGGTGATTTCGTGCTTTCCGTGTCGCTGGCCTCGACGATGGGTCCCGGCGTGTGGATAAATTCTAAAGAGGAGTAGAAGATGGCTATTGTCGCAAAAAAAATACAGAATGCCAAAACAGCGTCGATAAAGGCGTTGGTGGAGGCCTTTGCCGGTTCGCCGGACTTTATCTTCACCGAGTATCGCGGCCTCACCGTGGCGCAGATCTCCGAGTTGCGGAAACAACTCCGCGCAAAAAACGCGGTGTACAAAGTGGTGAAAAACAACTTTGCCCGTCTCGCGTTTGAAGAGCTGAAAGCGCCCGATGTGTCCGCCTATCTCACCGGTCCGACCGCCCTGGCGATCGCGCCTGAGGATGCCAACGAGGTGTCCAAGATTCTCTTGAACTTCGTGAAGGAAGCCCCCTCGTTGCAGATCAAGGCCGGGCTTTTCGCGGGGGCGGTCTACGACAAGGCCAAAGTCGAGGCGTTCTCGAAACTGCCGGGCCGACTTGAGCTTATTGCGATGCTCATGTCCGTGATGAACGGCCCGGCCCGCAACTTCGCCGCCGCGTTAAACGATGTTCCGGCGCGCCTCGTCAGGACGCTCAACGCCGTGAAGGAAAAGAAAGAAGCCGGCGCGGCGTAGCGGATTATGCCGGGACAAAATCACCAGAACCACAGATGGCGGCGCGGATGTTCGCAGATTTATCGGTGCGCGTCTGTGGTTTCCGGTGATTAAGTGCCCACGATAATAGGTCGCGGACGCTTGAGCCTGTTCCAAAACTCGGTTAGTTTTGACAGGCTGACGCCTTCGGCTATTGCAGTTTCTCAGGCTGAAGCCGGGCTAAAGCTGGGCTTTAGCCTTGCGAAACTGCTTTTTTAAAAGTTGCTGTTCCAAAACGTGAGGTTTTGGGACAGCCTCACTTGACTTCTTGTTTGCAATGGGTTATGATTGAGGCGTAAAATTTTTAAGGAAGGAGACATGAAAAATGGCACTGGGACACGACACAAATGAGCCCAGAAAAATAATTCACCCTCGCGGCGAAGTTGTCGGGATAGGCACGTTTAAAATGAAGAAGTCCGCTATGCTCAAACTGGAGATTCCGCGACTTTCCTTTGTGCTTATCAAGGAGGCAGAGTCTTCGTTTGTTGCTGTCTGTGTTCATCTGCGAACCGACGGGTACGGGGCGACAATGGAATACGCCATCCTTGATATGATTGAAAACGCATACTACCAGTTAAAGGAAAATTTTTTGAATCCCTTCAGAGAGAAGGCGTGGGAAAGTTTGGAGGATTGGTTTCAGTGCGACGAATGGGCTTCGAAACTGTGGGACGCATATCACAGCGTCCAGATTGAGATGGCAAAACAGGGTTGCCCCACCGACAATTTTGATATACTCGAACAAAAGATAGAGCGTCTTGAACGGAGACTGGGCAAACTGGAATCGGAAGAGGTTGAATCGTTGAAAAAGAAGATTTCGAAGTATAAAAACACTATGTCTTTGCAGTACGGTATGGTTGGCGAGGAGGCCGCTTGATGTATTCCGCAACGTCGATCATTGACGGGCTCAAAAAATGCCGGGAGGTCGCGTGCGAGGGTCTTGAGAGCATCGCGTGTCCAAATGCGGATCCGTTATGCGAGAGACAAAAGATTGCCTCATAGGTGCCGCGCAGGAATGCAAGCAACGGATTAAGGTTTACCGCGATTACAAGTTGCTTGTCGTATTGACGGTGCGCTTTAAGGTTTCACTGGACAGGCAGGAAGGTTTTATAAGGAAGGGCGATTCCGGCGTGGCGCAGATGGTGCGGCATGGGTATCTTGACAAACAGGTGCTCAAGACTGCATAATAAAGGTCCTAATCCCGTCAGGCTTCATCGCTGCTGACTGTCGGGTAACATACAATTTTTGGAAGGAGAAGATAATGGCAGCATTAACAACAGAGCAGATCCTGGACGCGATTGCCGGGATGACGGTTCTTGAGGTTTCCGAGCTGGTAAAGGCTATGGAAGAGAAATTTGGCGTTTCGGCGGCGGCTCCCGTCGCGGTTGCGGCGGCCCCTGCGTCAGGCGCGGCGGGCGGTGCGGAGGCGGCTGAAGAGCAAACCGAGTTTACGGTTGTGCTTAAGGAGTTTGACGCCACGAAAAAGATCGGGGTCATCAAGGAAGTCCGGGCCGTTACCGGGTTGGGTCTCAAAGAGGCGAAAGAGCTTGTTGAAGGGGCTCCCAAGTCGCTCAAAGAGAATATCACCAAGGAAGAGGCGGCCAAGATTAAAGAGGCCGTTACCGCAGCGGGCGGGGTCGTCGAGATCCAGTAAATCCGCGAATCCAAGGGGTTTTGGAAGCGGTTCAACAAAAGCCCGGTTTTGCTACCGGGCAAAATCCTTGTCCGCCGTGATGAACGGCGGGCCGTACGATACCGGTTCTCGGAGCCGGTAGTAGGTTGAAGACCATAAGGAGTAACTATGCGTCAATATGAACTTGTCGTCATCCTGCCTTTAGAGGATGAAAAACAGAAGCTCGGCAGGGAAAAAATCGCCGCCGATCTTGCCGCAGTCGATGCTGTCATCGAGAAGACCGATGAAATGGGCGACCGCGACCTCGCCTATGAGATCAACGGCATGAAGCGCGCGAAGTACGTGCTGTTTCATGTAAAAATGAATCCCGCGAAAATCGCGGCAGCGGACAAGGCGTTTAAGCTCAACCAAAACCTTGTGCGTTATCTTTTTGTCAGGAAGGATGAGCAGGGGGGGGCATGAGCGATATTAACCGGGTTGTTTTAGTCGGACGGCTCACCCGCGACGCCGAGACAAAGTTTATCCAGAACGGTCAGGCGGTGTGCAAGTTTTCTCTCGCGGTGAATCGCAGGCGCAAGGTAGGCGACCAGTGGGAAGACGAAGCGAGTTTTTTTGACGCGGTGCTTTGGGGACGGCAGGCCGAGACCTTGAACCAGTATCTCACAAAAGGGAAACAGATTGCCATTGAGGGGGAGCTTCGGCAAAACCGCTGGGAGCAGGACGGGCAAAAACATTCAAAAGTCGAGATTGTCGTCAGCAATGTTCAGTTGCTTGGGAGCGGCCAGGGTCAGGGTGGCCAGGGAAGCGGCTCGTATTCCCCGCGGGCGGAAAGTTCCCCCAGCGGTGAAAACTGGGGCGGCGGTTCGCGCTCGCAACAATCCCCGGCATCGTCAAACGAAGGCGTAAGCGATCACTTTTCGGATGACATTCCCTTTTAACGCGCAAGAGGTAATCAAGGCTGTTCCAAAACCTCACGTTTTGGAACAGCCTCAATAAAGAGTAAACACGAACGCTTCATGTTCGATGTAACATAAGCGGCGAAACGGCCGCTTCTTAGAGGAGAGAAATATGTCGGATCAGGAAACAGAAGTAACGGCTGAGGCAAACGATGCCAATGATACAAGTGCCGGTGAACCAGAGGTGGATTCGGGAAGGCCGGAGCGGCGTCCCTATGGCCGGAGCAGCCGTCCCTTTCACAGAGACCGGGACGGCGGTCGTGAACGTGACTACCACGGCGACCGCAACGAGGACGATCGGCGCGGCGGCAGAGGCGGTAAGGTCTTTTTTAAGAAAAAAGTCTGCCGGTTTTGCACCCAAAAACTCAAAGTGAACTATAAAGAGCCGGATACCCTCCGCCGCTTCGTCACCGAGCGGGGTAAGATTCTTCCGCGCCGCATCACCGGAACGTGTTCCAAACATCAACGGACGGTTTCCGAGGCGATCAAGCGGGCGCGTGTTCTTGCGCTCCTGCCTTTCGTGGCGGAATAGGCGGTCCGTCCCCGGTAAAAGGCCGTTGCCGCAAGACTTCACGTTTTGGGGAGACACGGTCTGCAATCGTTACCCCTCTTGAGGGGATAAAACCGCGCTTGTGTGGTTCATCGCGCTGTGGTGGCCCTTGTTTTTTGTCCGCGCCCCATTTTTACTGATAAAGGAGGCTGTTCCAAAACCGCGCGCGTTGTGTGCAGTCGATGAGTTTTGGAACAGGCTCAGAGGTGGCGGTCAGGCACCGCCTTTTTTCGCCTAAGAGCCTGTTCAATAACCCCGCAGGATGTAAGCCTCCGCTGTGATTCGGGGGCGTTACGGGGGTCTGACCCCCGTAGAGGGGGATAGCGGAGGGCGAAGACCGGAGCGAAGGGGGAGACTTCCCCCTTTTGCTG
>JAISZQ010000275.1 GCA_031269165.1 Spirochaetaceae bacterium | reverse complement strand
GTCCGCGAATGTACGCGAATGTATGCGAATACGCGCTGATGGGTATGTATTATTCGTATTTATTCGCGCCATTCGCGGACCAAAATTCTTAAGTTGTTGACAGTGGGAGACTTCCCCCTTTTTGCTGCTCTTTTGAACAGGCGCTTAACGTATGAATCAAGGGTTTGAAACGGCCTTCATTCTCAACCAAACCGCCACGATACGCTCAGTTTCCCGTTTTGGGGAAAGTCGGAAAAGGCAAGTTTTACGGTGAAGCGGCCCGGCGTGATGTGCAATCGGGCGGATAGGGAGAGGGGGATTTCCGCGTCTTTCCACAGGGCGGTTGTCGCGTCCAATTTTTTGAGGTAGCCGATGGCAGCGGTCAGCGTGAAGAGGTCAAAAGGGACGACCACTTCCTCGTCAAGCCGCCAGTTGGAGATAACGTAGGTGCAATCCCGGTCTGGAAAGGGGCTGGGCTCATCGTCGTGGGTATATTCGCCCAGAGCGCCCGATGTTTTGAGACTCGCTTTTCCTACATTGACGACGAGTGCGGCGTTCCACGAATCGAGGATTTTTGTGCTGTTGACGGCGTTGCGGGTCGCGCCAAGCGATACCTGCGCGAGGGAAAACGGTATCTTTTTTGCCTTCTCTTCTTTTGTTTTTGCTTCCTTCGTCTTATCTTTCGTCTTATCTATGGAAGGAAAGTGGTAGTAGAGTGTCGACGACGAGCGAGTGAAGGCATCCTCGCCGTCTCCATAGCCGCGCAGGGTGGTTTCTGCCCGCCAGATCTCGCCACGGGGTAAAAAACGTTCGATCTTCCCGCCTATGCGAAAACCTTGTCCCGGAACCGCTCCCGCGCCGTCGACGAAGCGCGGTGTCGTGGTATCCGCCGCAAGGGAAAGCCGCCAGGGCCGGTTGCCGAGTTGGAGGCCCATGTTTCCATACATGCCGCGTCCAAACGCGAACGTTTCGCTATAGGCGATGTCCGCAGCCGCGCTCACGAGGGGCGAGAGAAGGTGGAGGGTTCCGGCGTAGAGGTGTGTATCCCGTTCAGGAAGCGGCGGCTTATCCGTAAACCACCCGGTAACGCTCTTTTCCGGCAGCACCGCGCTCTGGTAGGAGAACTCGGCGGCGGCTTGAATCCGGTTTTTGGGCGCGGTTTTCGCTGTGGTTTCGGCGGTGTTTATGCCGAACAAAAAACGGCGACGGTTGTCGTCCCGTTCATCGGTGAAGGCGGCAAACGTCTGCCATCCCCAGAGCGGCGGCGAGGCGAGGTGGGCGGCAAACGCGCGGAGAGCCGTCGTACCGGGGTCGGTTTTGAGGTCAACCGAGGATCGGCTGTGGTTCACGACAAAAGGGGCCCCATGCCGGTAGATGTTTTTGATACGGGCGGGAAGGCCGCTTACGTCAAGCGGGCCATAGAGAACGCGGGATCCGGTCGGGTTGTGGTAAATCCCCGTACCAAAAACGGAAAGACCCTCCGTCATATCGTCTGTGGGCCGCTCGTCAAGCAACTGGGTACGAACGGTGAAATCCAAGAGGGGCGTAACGTTCAACCGGAATTGCGCGTCGCCGCGATTCAGGAGGTCGCCGTCTTGATGATATGACCCCGACCAGAGCAGAGACGGCTGAAACCAAGAGGGCAGAGGAAGCGTGTCGGCAGTTGCCGTAGCGTGGGCCATACCGATACTCAGAATCACGATAAAAATCAGCCGCTCTGTCCGGCCCGGCATTTTTTGCCGCAAAAAGGGACGATGACGGAACAGCCCGGCGGTCGTACCGTCCGGGACATACTGTTTCTTGCTCATACCCTTATTAAGGCGTTGCCAGCCGTATTGCTTTAGTCTGACGCAAAAAAAACGCGAAAAAAGGAGAAAATTGTGGTTTAACCGCAGATAAACGTAGATTGCGCCGTAAACGGCACCGTAGCTAAACACAGATGAAGAGGCGCACCGATTGCGCAGATTTTTGGTGCAATGCCTTTTTTAACAGAGAACATTCTGAAAAAAATGCGAAAAATATTAAAAATGAAAATTGCTCTTTATGAAATCAGATAAATGGCGTATGTTTGTTGGAAACGCGGAATTCGGGTGATGGCAGATATGCGGTTTTAAGAAGTTTGGCCGCTGCTATTTTCTTGCCGGACGACAGAATGTTTGGTGATGTTGCAATTTCATTGAGGCTGTTCCAAAACTTCAAGTTTTGAAACGGTGGTTTTCAATGTTGGCGGGGAAGCGGGTTTCAGGCTGCTTTTCCAAAGCACTATTAGCGTTGTTTGGAAACCTCAGGTTTCCGAACAACAGCCGCTGAAAATGCGGTTTTGTACGGCTTTAGCGCAGGGCTTTTAAGCCCCAAAAACCGCAGGGCTTGCGAAATAATCAATCGGGTTATGAAGCGTTTGCGCCATAGTCCCCAGATAGCCCGTTCTTTATCCGCTCATGTTTGAAATTGATTTTTGCTGATTAAGACCGTCCCCGGAATGGTCCCGGCTTTTTCCGCTTCCCGAATAAGGTGAGATAGTTTTCCCCGCGAACAAATGCGTCTGTTCGGGTCGTCCGTCATTGCGAATCCCCGTCATTGCGAGCGAAGCGGCGCAATCCAGCAGGTTGATGAGACCAAAACCGGTTTAATCCGTGGGATAATTTTGCCCTCTTGTTCTTTTTTTTCTTATGCGTTATAATAATGACCAATATAATTATTGAGGAGGTCATTTTAATATGGCTAGAGTATCAACAAAATCTCCGGGAGTAGTCGTTGTCGAGGCGCTGAAAAAATTGGGGGCTTCGCCTGAAAAATTGTCGGAGGCCGCGGGAATCCCGGTGGCGAAAATCAACGCGGTTATCAATAAGGGCGATCTCATCACCCCGGAGCTGTCGGTAAGGCTGGGGAGAGCGCTTGGCGAAAAGGACGGCTATTTTGCCGAATTGCAGCTTAGGTCTGACATTTCCGCCGCCGCAAAGGCAGTTGAGAAGATTGCCAAACTGCGCAAACCGGCAGGAAGGCCCGGACGGAAACCGGCGGAGAAAAAAGTGAACGTTCCGGCGGGTAAACCGGGACGGAAACCGGGCGGCGCGCCAGGCAAAAAACCCGCCGCAAGCCCGGTCGTGGCGCAAACGCCCGATCCGGCGCTTCCGAAAAAGCGCGGACGCAAGCCCGGTACGAAGGCGAAAGAATAGCACGCGGCATGAAAACTTTTTCTCTTTGTACTCTTCGTGCTCGTCACAGTGGGTGGGAGATGAAAATAATTGGCGACGGGACAACGGCCTCAACGTTTACGCAAAAAGCCGTCGCCGATTATATTCCCGCGTATATTCCCGGTTCCGTTTACAACGATCTTTTGGCTCATAAAAAAATGGCAGACCCTTTCTGGCGCGATAACGAAGACGGCGCGTTTGCCCTGATGGAAAATGACTTTGAATACCAATGTGTGTTTATGCCATCTGACGAATTATTTCAATGCGACAAAACGATGCTTCATTTTGACGGGCTTGATACGCTGGCGGATATTTATCTCAACGGTACATTGACGGGGACGGCGTACAACCAGCATCGTGTTTGGGAATTCGATGTTACCAAGACATTGAAAAAGGGCGCGGAAAACGAGTTGCGCGTGGTCTTTCATTCGCCGAACAAGTTTGTGCGGAACGCCGACAAAAAACTCAAAACCGATGGTTCAAGCGACTGTTACGACGGGTTTCCGCAGTTACGCAAGGCGCATTGTTCTTTCGGCTGGGACTGGGGGCCGCGCCTTCCCGATGCGGGGATATGGCGACCGGTGAAACTCATCGGGATTGAAAAGGCCCGTATCAAGAATGTGTATATATCCCAGAAACACGGCAAAAACGCGGTAACGTTGCATATTAATGCGGCGGTTGAAACGGTGTCTCCAGACGTGAAAACGGCGTACGAGGTTGTTATCACGTCGCCTGATGGAACGTCGCACGCTTACGGCAATTCGCCTCAAAACATCGTGATTCACGATCCCGCATTGTGGTGGTGCAACGGGTTTGGAAAACAACCGCTTTACACGGTGCGCGTCAATCTTATCGATAGTGATGCGGAAACCGGAAGCACGCTTGATAGTTGGGAACGGCGCATCGGTCTTCGTACTATTACCATGAGCCGGAAAAAAGACCGCTGGGGAGAAAGTTTCGCGGCCGAATTAAACGGCGTACGAATTTTCTCGATGGGCGCGGATTATATCCCCGAAGATTCGGTATTCCCCCGCATGAACCCCGAACGTACCCGAAAACTGCTCGAATATTGCGTGCAGTCTCATTTTAATTCTATTCGGGTGTGGGGCGGCGGCTTTTATCCTGACGATTATTTTTTTGATATATGCGACGAACTCGGTATTTTGGTATGGCAAGACTTTATGTTTGCCTGCGCGGTCTATGAATTGACCGATGATTTCGAGGAAAATATTCGCGCCGAACTTGTCGATAACATCACGCGCCTTCGCCATCACGCGAGCCTTGCCCTCTGGTGCGGGAATAACGAAATGGAAGATTTTGTCGATCAATGGGTGTGGGTGAGCAGTCATAAACAAAAGGCCGACTACATTAAAATGTACGAGTATCTTTTTCCAAAACTTGTACATGAATATGATCCCGACCGGTTTTATTGGCCGTCTTCTCCGTCCTCCGGCGGCAGTTTTGACAAACCGAATGATCCTGAGCGGGGAGACGTGCATTACTGGGAAGTCTGGCACGGCAACAAACCTTTTTCCGAATACCGCAAATATTTTTACCGGTATCTTTCCGAGTTTGGTTTTCAGTCGTTTCCGTCGGTAAAAACCATCGAAACGTTTACCGAACCCGGCGACCGCAATATTTTTTCTTATATCATGGAAAAGCATCAGCGGAACAACGCGGCGAACGGCAAGATTATGAACTATATGGCCCAGTATTTTCTCTATCCGACGCGGTTTGAGATCCTCGTGTATGCCTCGCAATTGTTGCAGGCGGAGGCGATTAAATATGGCGTGGAACATTTTCGCCGTAACCGGGGCCGTTGTATGGGCGCGGTCTACTGGCAGTTGAACGATATATGGCCCGTTGCCTCGTGGTCGTCTATCGATTATTTTCATCGGTGGAAAGCCCTCCAGTACTACGCGAAACGGTTTTTTGCGCCGCTTATGATTTCCTGCCACGAAGAAGGCATGATCACGCAGGATCTGAACGTCAACGCGCAAAACAAGCGTTATGAAAAAAGTTTCCGTCTTTGTGTCGCGAACGAAACGGTGACCGCGCGAAAAACGGAAGTGCGCTGGGAAATCCGCGATAACACGGCAAAGGTACGGGAAAGCGGCAAAGAAACGGTTACGGTCAAGGCTCTTTCGTCGGCGTGGCTTAAGAAAATCGAACGGCCGGAACTTGACATCTTCACCCAGTATCTGAGTTACGCGCTCTATGAAAACGGCAATCTTATTCAAGAGAGTACGGTGATTTTCTCCGTGCCGAAATTCTTCCATTATAAAGACCCGAAACTCAGTTACACAATAGACGGTGATGCGGTCACGGTAAAGGCCGCAAGTTACGCGAAATGTGTGGAGATCAGAAACGGCGCGGAAGACCTCATCCTCTCCGACAACTATTTTGATATGAACGCCGGGGAAAAAACGGTACGGATTTTAAGCGGCAAACCAAGCGGCCTCAAACTGCGAAGCGTTTACGACATCAGATAAGGCTTGCTTCAGCAGGATAAACGTAGCGTAACTATAGATTGTTCAGGACGGTTATTGCTTCAGCAGTTCCTCAATGTCACCGATGGAGTCGAATTTGTCAAAATCAACATCCACTTCCGCCATGGAGAGGATAGCGAAGGTAAGCACCTTTACCCCCGGCTCAAGGTGCCCGCCGTAGGCTTTGTCCTTGTCGGAGAAGATGATGTGGGCGTGAACCCGGCCATTGATGATGAAACCGTTGATGTTGACAATATCCGCCGGTTTTTCACCTTTGGTAAAATCCTCTTTGGGAGGATTAACCGGGGAAGCCACCACATGGAAGTGGTGGCTGGTAACGGAACCTACCCCGGAGAGGATCACCGCGTTTTTGATGTTTTCCTTGGCGGCGGCCTCCCGGATTTTTTCCAGCACATCATCGCCGGGATTGAGACGCATGAAAAGCAGGTTTTTTGCCTGTATTCTCTGTGTAAGCATATTGTCCTCCTATGGACCTGTTTTAAAACCTATTTAGAGTCTGTCTACATTGTGGACAGACTCTATTTAAACTTTTTGTAACCATTCAGCCGGGCCGGGCAAATCCGGGGTCAATGAACGCCTTAACCCTTTAAACTGCCACTGGTGATCCCTTCAATAAGATACCGCTGGAAAATGACAAAAACGGCAAAAAGCGGTACCAGAGAAAGGCACGACATGGCGAAAAGGGAGCCCCAGGAACTCTGCCCCGTGGCATCCACAAACATCCGTAGCGACAAAGACACGGTAAATTTTGCCGGAGCGGAAAGGTAGATCATCTGCGAAAAGAAATCGTTCCATGTCCAAATAAAGGTAAATATCGCCACAGTCACCAGAGCCGGGACCGACAAGGGCATGATGAACATGGTGTAGATTTGAAAGGTATTACAGCCGTCAATCCGGGGGGCCTCCAGCATCTCATTGCTCATGGCTCGCATAAACTGTACCAGAAGAAAAACAAAAAATCCTTCGGTAGCAAAAAATTTCGGCACAATAAGGGGCAGAAATGTATTCACCCAGCCCAGGTTATTATACACAATATATTGGGGAATCAGTTTTACATGAAAGGGCAGCATCAATGTAAGCATCATGATGGAAAACAAAAAACCGTTTAGTTTGAATTTTAGTTTTGAAAAGGCAAAGGCGGCCAGAGAGCAGGAGATTAGATTGCCCACAATACAGAGAACCACGATAAACAGGGAATTAACCAGAAACCGCCCGAAACTGTAACCCGACACCCCTTTCCAGCCGTTGATATAGTTGCCAAGGGTGGGGGCTTTGGGAAGGAAATTCAGGCCGGTGAATATCTCGGCATTGGTCTTGAAAGATGCGCTCAACATCCAAAGGAGAGGATAAACCATAAACAAGCCAAAAAGAATAACGAAAAAATGAAAGATCAGGCTGTCTTTTCTCGCCCGCTTCATATTGCCAATCCCCCTTTTCTATTCATCGTAATAGACCCATTTATCCGCAGCCAGAAACATAATTCTGGTAATAATCGCTATGATGATGAGCAAGACCCAAGCCATAGCCGAAGCATATCCCATCGAAAATTGGCGGAATGCCTTAATATAGAGATACAAAGTATAGAACAGAGTCGAATCCAGAGGACTGCCGGTTCCGCCGCTTATGATATAGGACGGAGTAAACGCCTGAAAGGAGTTGATGACAGCCATAACAATATTGAAGAAGACCATAGGGGTCAGGAGGGGCAGGGTAATGTTAAAAAAGCACCTGAACTTACCCGCGCCGTCGATTTCCGCAGCCTCGTAATAATCCTGGGAGATCTGCTTGAGTCCCCCCAGGAAAATAACCATTGAGGCTCCAAACTGCCATATATGTAGCAGAATCAGAGTGTACAGTGCGGTATCCGGCGTGGCGATCCAGTTTTTACCGGTAATGTCAAAGATGGCAAGAATGCGGTTGACAACCCCCTCGGCGTTGAATATTTGCCGCCACAAAAGAGCCACGGCGACGCTTCCGCCAAAGAGGGAGGGCAAGTAGTAAACGGCCCGATAGAACCGGACCCCTCGGCGGTTTTTTTTGAGGACTGTGGCCAGGAGCAGGGCGAAGGCAAGCTGAAAGGGACAGCCAAGTAATACATAGATAAAAGTAACCTGTAAACTTTTGATGACCCGTGGGTCTTTAAACATTCCCGTATAGTTTGCCAAGCCAAACCACACCGGCGGGGTTGCCATATTATAGCGGGTAAAGGAGAAATAAAGGGACATGAGCATGGGTATGATGGTAAAAGCCAAGAGCCCCAAAATCCACGGGGCAAGGAACACATAGGCTTCCCACGGTTTATTGATGCCGTTATATTTCTTTTTCATTTACTAAAAACACCGCCTTCAACTATCCTTCTGTGTGTCCAACTCCATGATAATGGTTTTCCCCTCTGCGTGAATGACAGAGAACAGGAATCTGCGGGCGAAATCCCGCAGACTCCTGAAAAAACAACGCTCTTATTTGTTGGCATTAGCGCGGATCGCTACTGCCTGCTCGTAAAATTCTTTCGCCGCTGCCGCAGGAGTTTTTCTGTTGAACTGAACCTGTTCCGCGAAATTCTTGAACAGGGCATCGATCTCCGATGCGCCGGGCGGCGGATAGATAGTCGGAGTTCCGATACGAGACAGGGTATTAACGAATTCAACGATTTTAAGTTGATACTGATCCAGTGTGGGAATAATAACCTCCCCAACCTTTAGATTTCCGGGTACCCCCTGATCGAGTCCAAATAACTTCAGGCTCCGCGCATCGTTCAGCCAGAAATTCATCAACCGAACGGCGGCGCGCTTTTTTTCCGGGGTAGATTTGGAGTTAACCGCGAAATGAGCACCCTCGGGCCATTCACCGACAGGGCGGCCCGGAGCCGTTGCCATTCGGATAAAGGACACTTCCTTATTGGGAAAGGTTGTACAGTAAAGTTTGTACTGGTTAATCGGTATCCAAAGTACCAGTATCTTATCACGGGAAAAGAGGCTGTCTTCAAGGGTGGCATTGCCGTACTCCGTTGCGGTTGCCGCATCGGGGACTATCCCCAAATCCCGGAATTCCTTGAACATGGCAAACCATTCCTCCGCATCAGAAACCTGGAAGCTGATATTTCCCTTGGCATCGTAAACTTCCCTGCCACGCTGGCGGACAAAGTACCGCCAAGAATTGAGGGCGGTGGAAATATCGTTCAACAGCCAGGAAGTTTTTTTGCCCTGCTTGTCAAAGGCCGCTCTCACCTGGATGCCAATCCGTTTGACGTCATCCCATGTCCAGTCAAAGGCAGGGGGTGTTACCCCAAGTTCTTTGAATAAACCGGTATTTACAAAGGCGGAGGAAAAAGTAACCCCCATAGCCATCATGTATAGTTTTCCATCGAATTTACCGGTATCAATGGTACCTTGGCTCCAGCCGTCAACAGACAGGGTTTTGTTAGCGATATAGGCGTCAAGAGGTTCGCACATTCCCCGGGGAATATAATCCGCCGAATACTGGGGATGCATACCAATAAAATCTGGCGCATTTCCCCCAGCAGCTTGGACGGAAAGTTTGTCCCAATAATCGTTCCAGCTTGTAGGTTCCCGCACCACTACTACATCTGGGTTTGCCTTCTCGAATTCATCCACAATGCTGTTGTAGAGTTCATGACGTTTCGTATCCCCCCACCATGCAGCGCGGATTTCGGTCTTACCCGAAGAAGCCGTCCCTCCAGAAGACTGTTCCTGTCCTGCCCTTGCAAAAAGGGGCAGAGCAAAAACAACAAGCACTACCATACACACAAAAAATTTTTTCACGTTTTTCCTCCATAATAAAATATATGATTTATCAATACCCTCTTGGGTATCTCTTAAACCCAGATTTCTACCTGCCTATTCTACCGTGTCGTCCAGTTTCAGCCCCAGATCAATGTAGAGTTGTTTCCGTGACTTCTTATCAGCGCTTGCCTCTTGCCACGCATATTTGGCCACGTCTGAGGCGACCTTCCGGGGTACCACAATGACCCCGTCGCCATCGGCAACCACTACATCCCCGGGGTAGACGGCTACTCCGCCAATGGCTATGGGAATGTCCTTGTCAATATAACGTATCCGGGCCTGATCCATGGGTTGGGAAACGTGCTTGGACCAGACGTTGATTTTCTGTAAGATACACTCATCGGTATCACGGA
This sequence comes from Spirochaetaceae bacterium, assembly GCA_031269165.1. Taxonomy (GTDB): domain Bacteria; phylum Spirochaetota; class Spirochaetia; order Treponematales; family Breznakiellaceae; genus JAIRNN01. The sequence goes on along the minus strand of JAISZQ010000275.1, from coordinate 1,686 downwards.
TGCCGCCACCGTTGAGTACAAACCCCACTGCTCCGGCCTTCTTACAAGACAGGGTATTATTGGAGCCCAAGAGGCCCACATCCAGTCCTGCAACATCCAGGCAGATAAAGTCGCCACTCTGTATATCCTTGCTCCAGGGGTCGTAACATATCTCGGTGTAGTACATCTTGACCCACTTGGTATATTCCTCAGGTGGAAGGGCAGGTACCGGCCCTTCATAAGGTACATACCGCGCTGTTCTGGCGATGCCGACAATACTTGTTTCGGGACGAAAAAGAGGCCGAATATGGTAATCTACCGTGCCGTAATGATGATACCCCATCCAGTCCATACCGTCCCGAACGTCGGTAACCCTCAGCCGTTTAAACTTTTCGATCAACTCAAAATTTTCCTGAACACCCATTGTTTTACCCTCTGCCTAATATATTTTTGAAGCGTACAATAACCAATATATACAAATATAGGTTGTCAAGCATTTTTTTACATTTTTTTTAGCCCCACATAATACTGCCGTACTTCCAGAACTCGTTGTACGGAAAACCCGCAATTTCCCTTTTATTTTGTTTTTAATGTGGAACTCCACTACATAAATAGGAAGCCGTCCAAGGACCGCCCTTCTGTTTAATTGGTTTTTCAGGAAGAGGGCGTCGGTGTTTATGAGCGTTGTTTCCGGCGCACGGATAAGCCGAAAGCGGCGGAAAAAAGGAAACTGAAGTGGGTTAAAACGAGAGAAAGATATGCTAAAGCGGGAAAAGAGATAAAAAATGGCACACAAATTCTTTCTTAGGGGGGGGGGGTGCCCGCGATAAGAGGGGAGTACACGAGGAAATTATATGTGTCAAAAACCATTTTTTCCATTGCCAACCTTTCTTATACGTCCGGCTTTCCGCCGGACGGGTACTTTTATACCACACCCGAAAAAAAGTGTCAAGCGGTACCCTGCGAAAATCGCTAAAAAAACGCGAAAAAAATGAAAATTTTTAAAAATCACGGTTAACCAGCGGGCCATTGGCCCGCAACCTCACGGATTTTTATGTGATGAAGCTGTTTCAAGGCTCCACGAGGGTTTTCCTCGCCGTGATATGGATGGAGAAGGGGGCGGATTATGTGCTTGCGGTGAAAGAGAACCAGCCGGTGCTGTATGAGGGTGTCAGAGAGTGTTTTGAAGGGCTGGAAAGCGGGGAGGCGCGGGATTTGAGCGCGGAGGAGTATACAGCCGGGGAGGAGCGCGGGCACGGAAGGGTGGAAAACCGGGGAGTAAAGACCGTTAGGGATATTGGATGGCTGGACAGGGCGGAAAAGTGGAAAGATTTAAAGACGGTCATAGAGTACCGGTGTCACAGGACGGGAAACGGGAAAACAGCGGTAACGAAGCGGTATTATATCAGCAGCGCGGATATGGGGGCGGAGGAGTTTTACCTGAGTCTTCGGGGGCGCTGGTCAATAGAGAACAATCTGCACTGGAGCCTTGACGTGATTTTTCGGGAGGATGCGGTGCGGGCGGGGAAAAACCACGCGATGAGAGAATCTGAATATCCTGCGAAAGACAGCGCCGGCGCTTCTTCGGGCCGCTCCTGATCCCCGGCCCTCCGGCAAAACGAAAATGACTGGACCCAAACGGCGGTTCGCCGCCTCCATTAACCCTGACTATATGTCCTCCGTCATCTTCAAAAAGTAAATGCAATA
>JAISZQ010000258.1 GCA_031269165.1 Spirochaetaceae bacterium | reverse complement strand
TGGGTGCTGGGTGCTGGGTGCTGGGTGCTGGGTGCTGGGTGCTGGGTGCTGGGTGCTGGGTGCTGGGTGCTGGGTGCTGGGTGCTGGGAACGGGGCGCGGGGTCTCAATTGTGTCCTATCCATAGGTTTCAAAAGCCTACTATCTTTCAAAACTTTTGTCTATAGGTCATTGCGAGGGCGGAGCCCGAAGCAATCCAGACGGAGAAGGCCCTCACACTGGATTGCTTCGCCCGCTCTACGAGCGGCCCGCTCGCAATGACGCGATACCACCATCATTATCCATTCGCGCGAAGCGCGCACAGTGTTTACTTTTGGCGGAGTATGCTCCATACTCATCAAACAAGGAGACAAACAATGGTCGCGGTGAGAGGAAGATTTGATGGGGTAACGGTAATGCTGGACAAAGCCATACGCGGCGTCCCTGAATGTGATGTTATTGTTACCTTTCTTGAGCCGCCGCTTCCGGCAAGGGCGGTGGACGACGGTTCTTTGGCGTATCTCTTTAAGGACTATATTGACGATGGTATCCGTGAGCCGCTTATTGATTTTGGCGAGGCGGTAGGCAACGAAAAATGGTAGGCGGCGTTCCCCAACAGGGCGATATTATAAGGCTCAGTCTTAATCCCCGTCTGGGGCATGAACAGCAAGGGGGATGCCGTCATTGCGAGGGCATAGCCCGAAGCAATCCAGAGGAGAAGGCCCTCGCACTGGATTGCTTCGCTTCGCTCGCAATGACGGGGGGTCTGCTCGCAATGACGGGGGGCGTGCTCCTCCCGGGGTGGGGGGAGACCGATGCTCGTTCGTGGGGCGATGCGCCCAAGGGCCTCCACAGCAGGTGGCCCGAAGGGGGGCCGATGCCTGTTCGTGGTGCGATGCGCCCAAGGGAAGCCCCTGCGGGGCCGCCCAAGGGCCTCCACGGCAAGTGGCCGGGGGCGTTGCGGGGGGCGGGGCCCCCCCGCTGAAGGGGGTAGCGTAAGACGCGAAGCGGCTGGAGCGAGGGGGAAGGCGCGGCAACTTGTTGCCGTTCCCCCCTTTACTGGGGTGTGTTCCCCCTGGATTGTTTCGCTCCGCTCGCAATGACGCGGCCCACTCGCCATGACGGGCGGCGAACTCCCGCTGACGGCGCGTTCTGCCACCGCCATTTTCCATTATCCATTCACCATTATCCATTCGCGCAAAGCGCGCACACGCCTCTTGACAAAAAAAACGAGACGTGTTATAATAGAGAAAGTAACAATCATGTTCAGAACCCCGATGTTACCTCAAGAGAAACGCTGTTCGATTGAGAAGGGCAGTGTTCTTTAAGGTGGTTACCATACAGCGGGCGATTACGGAGGATCGCCGGGAGGCCGGTGTTTTCACAATTACACAACAATACCATGTAGGACAATGGATAAATTGTTTGCGAAGTTAGTCTATTTTGGAGTTAGTTTATTATGGAAGAAAACGAAGAAAATTTTCAGTATCAATCGGATGAGTATTCAAACGAAGACTCAAGTAACGGGTCTGGCGGCCCAGGCGAATCGGGAGACGGCTCGGACGGAGATGCCGGTTATGGCGACGACAGGCCGATGAGGCGGCTCCGGCCCCGGGTTTCTACGCGGGAAAATGTTCCGCGGGATTCGGGGCGGGGGACGCAGCGTCCGGTGAACGGCCGTTATGACCGGAGTCAGCACCGTCCGGGGCATCCGGGGCGGGAACACGCGTACACGCCCGGCATCAATTCCGTCTCGGCAATGGACATCATGTCGCGGTTCGAGACGGTGCCTTCGGGGGATCTCCCGGAGAATCTGCCGCCGATGCCGGACATCTACGGGAAACCGGAGCCTCGCGCCGAGGACGAAAACGGCAAGGTGCGGCTCTGCATCAACGAGCTTACCCGTATGAGTATGGCCGGATTGCGCGAGGTGGCGGGGTGTTACGGGCTTCCCCACGACGACGTGCTTCAGTTGAAGAAGCAGGAGGTCATCTTTGCCATCCTGAAGACCCACACCGAGCGCGGCGGCATCATCTACGCCTACGGCTCGCTTGAGATTTTGTCGGACGGGTTCGGGTTTCTCCGCAGCCCGCAGAATTCCTATCTGTCCAGCGCGGACGACATCTACATGAGCCCGTCTCAGATTAGGCTTTTTAGCCTCAAGACCGGCGACACGGTGTACGGCCAGATACGCAGTCCCAAGGAGGGCGAACGCTTCTTTGCGATGTTGCGGGTCGAGACGGTGAACTACGACGAGCCGTCTGTCGCGCAGAACCGTGTCCCGTTTGACAACCTCACGCCGCTCTATCCCCACGAGAAACTCAATCTGGAGACGGCGCCCGAAGAGATTTCATCGCGGGTGATCAACCTGTTCTGCCCGCTGGGCAAGGGTCAACGCGCCCTCATCGTCGCGCCGCCCCGCACCGGAAAGACGATCATGATGCAGCGTATCGCCAACGCGATCACGAAGAACCACCCGGAGGTGTACCTCCTCGTGCTGCTGATTGACGAGCGGCCGGAAGAAGTGACCGACATGGAGCGGACGGTTCGCGCCGAGGTGGTCTCCTCGACCTTCGACGAACAGGCGACACGCCACGTGCAGGTTGCCGAGATGGCCATCGAGAAGGCTAAGCGTCTCGTCGAGCACGGCAAGGACGTGGTTATCCTGCTCGACTCGATAACCCGCCTGGCCCGCGCCTACAACCAGACGGTTCCCACATCGGGCAAGGTGCTTTCAGGCGGTGTCGACTCGAACGCTCTCCACAAGCCCAAACGCTTCTTCGGCGCGGCGCGGAACATCGAGGAAGGCGGCAGTCTCTCGATCATCTCGACGGCCCTCATCGAAACGGGGAGCCGCATGGACGAGGTGATTTTCGAGGAGTTTAAGGGCACGGGCAACATGGAAGTCAACCTTGACCGCCGTATTTCCGACCGCCGCCTCTTTCCCGCTATCAACATCAAGAAGAGCGGCACGCGGAAGGAGGAGCTTTTGCTCAGCGAGAAGGAGCTTCAGCGTATGTGGATTCTCCGCAAGTTCATCAACAACATGGACGACGTAGAGATTATCGAGTTCCTTATTGACAGAATGAAAAAATCAAGGAATAATGAGGCGTTCTTGAATTCCATGAACACCGGCTCTGCCGGACAAGACTAAGGTTATATTGAGGTACCTATGAAAGACAACATTCACCCGAAATACGAGCCCACGACGATCACCTGCGCGTGCGGCAACGTGATCGAGACCCGTTCGACGGCAAAAGACATCCGTGTGGAAATCTGTTCCGCCTGTCATCCGTTCTTCACCGGCAAACAAAAGCTGGTTGACACGGCCGGCCGCATCGAACGGTTCCGCAAGAAATACGGAATCAAGGAGTAGGGCCCCGCGGGGGCTTTCCTTGGGCGTGCCGTGAGGGAAATGGCCTTGGTTCTCCCTTCGGGAGAGTGATCGCCTTAAACCAAACGGTTGCACTGGAGCGGTCCTCTCCACGGCATGGGGAGAGGACATAAGGAGTACATCTATGTTTGAGTATAAGACGCGGGGCACATGTTCGTCCCGCATACGGTTTGACGTTCGGGACGGTTTAGTTCACGATGTTCAATTTGACGGCGGATGCGCCGGGAACCTTGCCGGTATCCCCAAGCTCATCGAGGGAATGAAGGCGGTGGACGTGATTGGGAAGCTCAAGGGCACCCCGTGCGGAAACCGTCCCACATCCTGTCCCGACCAGCTTGCCATCGCGCTGGAAGAAGCGTTGAAGGCGCAGTCAAAGACTTAAAAAGAAGGAATACCAGATGGCGCATATTCTTATCATGCCCCGGCAGGGCAACACCGTTGAATCCTGCATCATCGGCTCGTGGCGGGTCAAAGAAGGCGACCCTGTAACCGCCGAAACCACCGTGTGCGATGTCGAAACCGACAAAGCGGCCTTTGAAGTCCCGGCGGGCGCAGCGGGCATCGTCCTCAAAATCCTCCATGCGGCGGGCGACGACGTTCCCGTCTTGCAACCCATCGCTGTCATCGGTCAGGCGGGTGAAGCGTATGCCGAAGCGTTAGCAACAGCAGGAGGGGGGGAAGCCTCCCCCCTCGCTCCGCCGACAAGCGGCTCCGCTACCCCCCTCAGCGGGGGTCAGCCCCCCGCAACGCCCCCGGTCCCCGATGCGGCTTTGCCGCAAAGCGGCTTTGCTTCGCCCCGTGCGCGAGGACTTGCCGCGCGGGAGGCCGTCTCCCTCGCCGGGCTTGCCGGAAGCGGCCCGGAGGGCCGTGTCATCGAACGCGATGTACGCGCCGCCCTCGCGGGAAGGCCGCCGCTCACCCAAGCGGCGAAAGCGGTCGCGGACAGCGGCGCGGTACCGGAAATCGGTACCGGTCTCGGCGGCCGGGTTACCACGGCGGACTTAGGCGGCACGGCCCCGGTACCCCACGTGGCACAAACGGTTGTTACCGATCTTGGCGAGGGCGCCATAACGGAGACCCCGATCAAAGGCATCCGCAAGGTCATTGCCGACCGTATGATGAAGTCTCTCGCCGAAAGCGCCCAGCTTACGTTGAACGGCCAGACTTCAGCCGTCCGTATGCGGGAACTCCGCGCCCGCATGAAAGCGGCCGGCGAAGATGTGGGGTTGGGTGCCGTCACGGTGAACGACCTTATCCTTTTTGCCGTATCCCGTGTGCTTCCGCTTTACCCGTTTATGAACGCCCACAAGTCAGGCGAAACGATCCGCACCTTCGAGCGCGTCCATCTCGGCGTTGCCGTTGACACCCCGCGCGGCCTCCTCGTTCCGGTCATCCGCAACGCGAACCTGCTCTCGTTACGACAGATCTCTGCCGAGGCAAAACGCCTTGCGAAAGCGGCCCAAGACGGCACGGCCAAACCGGACGAACTTTCAGGCTCGACGTTCACCGTAACCAACCTCGGAAGCCTCGGCATAACCAGTTTCACGCCCATCCTCAACGTCCCGGAAGTCGCCATCCTCGGCGTCAACGCTATCGAACCGAGACCCGTTGAGACGGCGGACGGCGGCTACACCTTTGAACCCCACATCGGCTTCAGCCTGACGATAAACCACCAAGTGGTAGACGGCGCGCCCGGTGCCCGCTTCCTGAAAACCTTATGCGAAGCGGTACGGGACATCGACCTGTGGCTTGCCCGGTAACATAGTACCGGACGAACAAGGTGCCGCTCATCTTGTATCTCTCGTCTACGGTAATTTTGCGGTAGGGCGGGTGAATCTTTTGCGCTATCCGATGAGGGGGCGTGTCGATGGGCCAGTAGCACGCCTTCTTTGGGCGGAAACTGTTTAGCAAGCCTCCCTGTCATTGCGAGCGAAGCGAAGCAATCCAGCGTGGAGACCTCCCCCGCTTGGATCGCTTCGCCGTTAACGGCAACTATGTCGTTACGGCAATCTCGCTGCTTGCCACCTTCTCGCAATCAGCGGAGATAACCACACCAAACGACACGCTTTTTGGACGGGTACTGTTTAGCAAGCAACAATCAGTGGAGATAGCCGCGCCAAACAGCACGCCTCTGGGACGGGTACTGTTTAGCAAGCAACAACCAGCGGAGATAACCGCGCCAAACAGCACGCCTCTTTGGGCGGGTACTGTTTAGCAAACGGCAACCAACGGGGATAACCGCGCCAAACAGCACACTTTTTGGACGGGTACCGTTTAGCAAGCAACAATCAGTGGAGATAGCCGCGCCAAACGGCACGCCTCTTGGGGCGAGTACTGTTTAGCAAGCAACAATCAGCGGGGATAGCCACGCCAAACAGCACACTTTTTGGACGGGTACCGTTTAGCAAGCAACAATCAGTGGAGATAGCCACGCCAAACAGCACGCCCTTTGGAACGGGTACTGTTTGGCGAGCCTCCCTGTCATTGCGAGCGAAGCGAAGCAATCCAGCGTGGAGACCTCCTCCGCCTGGATCCACCGCTAACGGCAACTATGTTGTTACGGCAATCTCGCGGTTTGCCGCCTTCTCGCAATCAGCGGAGATAACCGCGCCAAACAGCACGCCTCTGGGACGGGTACTGTTTAGAAAGCGTGTCGATATGCCGGGTGAACACCACCTACAGGCGGCTGTGCTACCAACACGACGTGCTGTCTCAAGGCGACGCACTACCACAGACAGGTACTGACCAGTGTCCCGGCATGATGGTAACTGCGGATAAAAAAGACTATCCGGTAAAGCATAGAGGCCAAATACGGCCTTTACGCGCCGCAATATACCGATCCTGTCTCAAAACTTCAATGTTTTTTACTTTTTTTCGCGTTTGATTAAAGCAAAACGGCACCTCAACGCCTTAATAGAGGGTACAAGGCCTTTCCGAAACTTCTGTTTTGGAAAGGCCCCATCTCTCTACAGGAAGGTGTTTATGAAAGGGCCAAGAGAATTAGCGGAAAACGTCTGGTACGAAGTTCGTACCGAGATCAATGTCGGCGAGCCTTTGTTCCGGCTGGCGTGGGCGGTGACACTCTTTTACCGCGTCCTCATCGAGACGAAGGCGAAATTCGGTTTCGAGATGCGCGGGCTTGTGCTCAATGAGGCATGGCTTTCGTTTTACATCAAGCCCGCCAACGGGCTTGAGCTGCCCAGGATTATGCAGTGGCTGAAACAGACGTTCTCCCTCCGGTTCAACGTGCGGACGGGAAGGAAGGCGCATCTTTGGGGGGAGCGGTACTGGTCGGAGATTCTGGCGGGGGAGCCGCCTGAGGAGGC
>JAISZQ010000118.1 GCA_031269165.1 Spirochaetaceae bacterium | reverse complement strand
TACTTCGTTTCGCGGGTTCCCTGCCGGGTCTTTATAAAATAAAAGACCCGCCAAAACCCTGCGGGAATATCCCAATAGACAAAGGATCCCCGAACCTTATCGGTAAGATCCACCGGCTTGAGATCAACAGCCTCGCCCTTACCGTGCCGCGGATACGCCACGACGCCCAACAGCGTGTCTTCCGAGGTGTCTTGGCCCGGCCGGGGCTGGGGGAGAAGCATGGACGCTCCCGGCATGGGGCCGGCCGCATCGGCGTGACGCTCGATGATCTGCCATTTCCGCCGCTGAGGGTACTTCTTTTCAATCAGCCCGTTGGCATAACCGGTGGGGAAATGCTTGTCGTCCAGAATCCAGACCTTCATGCCCAGCGCGGCGGCCTCGTCAAGGACGATCTCCATATCAGTCCACCATTCCTCTTCGCCGAACTTTTCGTGGGGCCGGGACTCCACGCACAGGGCCTTTACCCCGCTTGAATGAACCTGCCGCACCAGACTCCTGAGCCGGTCCGTGTTGCCCCGGTGCATCCAGAAAAAGGGAAGGATGTAGTTGCCCGTCTGCCCGGACAGGGCTTCGGCTAAATGCTTGTCCATGTTTTTACTCCTTGGTTGCTATGGTTACTCTAAAAAATAGATAACGATTCAGTGGGGGAAGTCTCCCCCCTCGCTCCAGACTTGCTACGGGTCTACGCCCTCCGCAATTCTTATGCTACCCCCCTCAGCGGGGGACACCCCCGCAACGCCCCCGATCACGGCGACGACTGAATAGTTACAATAAATTTACTATTATCATAAGCACTGGATATGAAAAAGGAACCAAATTACACGTAAGAGAACAATTCTGAATCGTGAATAGCCATAATTCTATCTCCTGCTCAACCACTTAAAAATGTGTTTCTCGGCAAACGCTTATACATGAAGTAAATTCGTAACTCCCCGCGCCAACTTCGCGGTCTGTCCCGTCAGGCAGCATGACACGCGCTCTTGCGTTACAAGGAATTTTAACGGTGAACCGTATGGTATCAGCTTCATATTTCCAGCCGGATTCAATAACGCCAAAAGGCGAATGGTACACCGCAGATGCGGAACCAAGCAGAATATTGGGAATCGGTTGTATCGTGATGTGTCCCTTGTACAGACGAATACCACAAACCCGGTCAAAGAGCCAGCCAACAACCGCTCCATAAGCATAGTGATTAAAGGAATCCGTTACATCCCCATTCTCGTTTATACCTTCCCACCTTTCCCAGATACTGGTCGCCCCTTTGCTAATGGGATGGAGCCAGCCGGGGCAGTCTTTCTGGAGCAAGAGGCGGTAAGCGGTGTCGGCCTGTCCGTAGTCGGTGAGCACCCGGCACAACTCCGCAGTGGTCAAAAAGCCGGTATTCAGTTTATAGCCGTTCGCTTTGATAATCTCCGCAAGGCGGGCGGCGTTTTCACGCTTTTCTGGTTCGGAAAGCAGATCCAGCGCGATAGGCCGCACATACCGGCACTGACGCGGAGAGTCGATAAACCCCTCCTTGACAAAGACATAACGGTAGGCGTTTTTTGCCTTTTCAGCGGTATCGGCGAAAAAAGCGGCATCTCCATCGTTCCCAAGTTGTTTTGCCATTTCGCTTGCCAAGTGGCAGCCGTAGGCAAGATACGCCGTGGCTACTTCGGGCTCGCCGTGCAGATTAATATGCATCGTGTATTGAGCCATATCCATCCCCGGTTCAAGCCATTCACCCCAATGCGTACCGGCATCAGAATAGTAGGGTTTTAATTCATCGGGAAGGGTTTCGTTTTCCGCTCTTTTTGGTTTCCCGGCGCGGCGGAGGCAATAGCGCATCCACTTTGTTAAGGCTTCATAGTTTTCCCGAATGGCGGTATCGTCGTTATACCGGAGCCATACTTTATAGGGAATGATCTCAATAGAATCACTCCAGCCGGCAGACCCTTCGTTAGCATGCTGTTCCCCGCCCCTGCCCGGCGCAATCATCTTGACCAGTCCCTGATCGTCCTGGGTAGCCTGCTGTTCCGCAAGCCATTTGCGGTATACCGGGTAACAATCCATCAAATACATGGCACTGTCCACAAAGACCTGGCAGTCGCCGGAGAAACCGCTTTTCTCACGGGTAGGGCAATCGGTGGGAACGTCCAGAAAATTGCTTTTCATGCTCCACAGAGCGTTACGGAACAACTGGTTCACCCTTTCGTCACCGCAAGTAAAAAAACCGGTTTGGGGCATAGCGGAATACACCGCCACCCCGGTAAATTCCTTTCCAGTAATGGTAATGTCGGTCTCCACCTTGACATACCGGAACCCGAAGAAACATTTTGTGGCGTGATAGGTGTTCCGTCCGTCTTTGCAGACATACCGGATGACTTGATCGCGCCGCGCACCTGAGGGATTCTGGAAATTCTCCACGGTAAAATTGCCGTCTTTATCGAGGGTTTCGCCGTGTTGCAACAGAATGGTTTGCCCGGCCTGTGCTTCAAGGTCGAATTCCACAAAACCGGCGACGTTCTGCCCGAAATCCAGAACCGTGTCACCATTCGGTGCCGTAAAAACGTTCGCGTTGAACCGCTCGTGGGCGGTAACCGGAACGCTGTTTTGCCCGATGAGATTATCAAAACCGAATGTTGCCAGCGTAACGGGATGCCAGCCGGTTACGGGTTCTTTTCTCGCGTCAAACTCCTCGCCCATCATGTGATCGTTCAATCCCAGCGGGCCGTCCTGACTTGCCTCCCAATCGCCACCACTTGCAAGAACAACGGCTCCGTTCACTTCCAGTTGGCAGAGCAACGATATATCGGTACCGAAGGTGTTTGTATGCATCCTGTTGCCCACACTGCCGCGATACCAGCCGTCACCGAGGGTAACAATCATGGTGTTCTCACCCCGGTTGAGCAAGGCACTGACATCGTAGGTCTGAACCGCAAGCCGTTTATTGTACTCGCTGGTTCCCGGTGCGTATAAAAAACCTTCTATCTCTTTTCCGTTAAGATAAACGTTGTAAATACCGTGGGCCGTGATATAAAGCCGGGCGTTCTCCGTATCAGCAACAGTGAATGTTTTCCGCAAATAGCTTGCCCGTTGGCGTTCCGCCGGGTTTATTTCAGATTCCGGGTTTATCCACTTGGCTTTCCAGTCGGTCTTTGTAAGGCCCCGCTCAAAAAAGGCACTCGTGCTTTCACCTTGGCTGTCATTTTCGTCCCACAGGGTTACAGTCCATGTTATTCGATCTCGGCTCTGAAGATTGCCCCGGTATATACATGACATGGAAACAGACGCTACCTTCCCGCTGTCAAAAACGGCTTTCCCATACCGGTTGACGGCCCGCGCATGGTAGGCGCTCTGGGCAATGGCGCTTTCACAGGTCCAGGACAAGCGCGGAGCAACGGTGTCAATACCCACCGGATTTATCATGCCTTCCGTTTTTAAATTTACCGCTTTAATCATAGCTGTGTCTCCTTCCCGCTATCGGAAAATTATCAATTTGCCCGATTCATCAAACCTGTTCCTCTAACCTTTAACGGAACCGATCATTGCACCCTTAGCAAAATACTTTTGCAGGGCGGGGTAGACCAGCAGTATTGGTATAACCGCAAACACGATGGCTACGGATTGCAGGGTCGTCGCGTTATAATTGACGTCAAACAAGGCGCCCATTGGCGGAAGGGCGTTTTCATCGCTTATCAACTGACGAATCTTTGTTTGCAGGGGGTACCACTGCGGACTCTGAATAAACAAAAGGGGAGTCTGAAACTGATTCCAAATCACCACCGCGTAAAACAAGCCGAGCGTTGCCAGAGAAGCCTTTGACAGGGGAAGTACGATCCTGAATAAACGCCGGAAGTATCCCGCGCCCTCAACCACGGCAGCCTCTTCCAGTTCTTGGGGAAACTGCCGCATAAAGGTTATCATGATCAGCAGGTTAAACTCGCTGATAGTATGGGGGATCACCAACGCCAAGGGATTGTCGTAAAGGCCGATACCCTTCACGGTGAGAAAATAGGGGATCAACGGCGCTTTGAAAATCATGGAAATGACAATCGCCAGCAGCAGTACCTTCGCCACCGGGAATTCTTTTTTCGCAAGCGGATAGGCCATGAGGATATTGACCAGCAGACACAAAAAAGTGCCTGTCAACGTGGATGCCAATGATACCATGAATGAACGCCAAAGGTCGCCTTCCTTCAACATGAAAACCCATGAATCAAGGGTCCAACCCACAGGCCAGAAAGCAACCTGATCCGAGTCTACCGCCAGTTTTGAACTAAACGATTTCGCCGCAACCGACAACAACGGAACCAGGGCTACTATCGAAAATATGCAGAGAAAGATAATGATTGCAGTTCGCAATGCTCTGTCGCTATGAGATAACTTTGCCATAGTACTACCACAACCCTTCGTCGGTAAATTTCTTTGCAAGAGCATTACTGGCAAGAACCAGCGTCAAACCGACAACCGACTGGAACATACCGATAGCCGTCGCGTAACTGTAGCGGGCTTGGAGTACGCCCGTCCGGTAAACAAACGTATCTATGATGTCCCCGACCGAATAGGACATGGGCGTGAGCAGGTTGAATACCTGATCAAACCCCAGTTGGAGGAAACTGCCGATTTGCAGCAAAAGCAGGGTAACCGCTGTCGGCATAAGTAACGGTAAGGTGATGGAGACCATCTGTTTAAGCGGCGAGGCGCCGTCAACCATAGCGGACTCATAGATTTGGGGGTCAATGGCGCTCATTGCCGCCAAATAGACAATGGTATGCCATCCCGCCTCGCGCCAGAGCGCGGTGAACACATAAACCGGACGGAAATACTGTTCATGCTGCATCAGCAAAAGGCTGTCCAGACCAAGCCAGCCGCGGATGATATTAAAAAGACCGTGGGACGCGAATAAATCAAAGGTAAGACCGCCGATGATAACCCATGACAGGAAGTGCGGGATATTCAGGGCTGCCTGTATGGTTTTTTTCACGTACCTATTACCCACCTCGTTTATCATCAGGGACAGGATAATCGGTATCGGAAATAGAAACAGGACGCCCAGCAACGCCAAAACAAGCGTATTCCCAAGAACGCGGATAAAATCCGGCGAGCTAAAGACAAGTATGAAATGCTTAAACCCCACAAAAGGACTTTGCATCAAGGGCCTAAATACCGAATAGTCCTGAAACGCGATAACCGAGCCCAGCAGGGGAATGTACCTGAATAAGAGTAAAAACACAACTCCCGGCAAAACCATGACATAGAGCGGCCAAATGGTTCTTGTTTGTCTTGATAACACCATAATTTTCTCCTTCTTCTCCTCTAAAAAATGAAAATAGAACAACAGCGGCCCGTCATTGCGACCAACGGCAATTTGCTAACGGCAACTATGTTGCCGCAGGTTCGCAATGACAACCCGCACGGTACTGAACAAGACCCTATCGTTTGGTCTTAGCGTACCATTCTCTGGCCCGCTTGGTAACTTCCGCACCGCCGGATCTGTTCCACCGTTCAACATATTCATCAAACGCGCTGACCGGAAGGGTGCCGATAATGATTTTAGACGCGTATTCTTGCCAAATGCTATGGTTCTGAATATCGGGGTAGTCGGTGTAGACAGTAGAAGGTAAACCTTGTCCGGCGATAGCATGAATATACTGTTGAAGTTCTTTTACTTGTTTTATGCTTTGGTTGAACATCCATTCGGTATCGGGGGTTTTTGACTCTTCAAGAAGCTGAACCCGGACGTCCAAGGATCCCCATAAATCAAAAGGATGAAACAACAAAACTTGTTGCGAACTGTTTGGTGCTATAATTGATCTTTTGCCATTCACAACGGTATGATTCATACCTTCAACTCCATACTCAATATCGCTCCATACCGATTGATCCCCGAGCCCGTTCAACAGTTTCATACAAGCCATAAGATGGGCCTCGTCCTGTTTCGCGCTGACGACAAGTGATGGTGGCCCTATTGGTTTCCATGTTACAAAGCCCTTGCCCTCATAGCCCGGCACCTGTATCACCGGCAGCACGCCAAAGGTGGCCTTTACCCCGGAAGTCTGATAGATATTCGTGAGGAATTGATACGATGCCCATGTATAGTGAAAATAATTGCCAACCCGGTTGGCGAAAACCTTGCTCTCCCATCCGGGTTTGTCATTCAAAAGGGTTTCGGGGTCTATCAGCTTCTCCGCGTAAAGCTGACGGATAAAGGCCAGCGCGTCCTTGGCGTTTTGCGTAACCGCAGAGTAGGTCAACTCCCCGTTGTAAATATCCCATTCGGGATAACCTTCATACATGGCCACGCCGTACATATTGAAGAGGTGATCCATCCAGCGGGCCCCTGCTCGGCCCCCGGTCGGGATTTCGTCGGCCTTTCCATTGCCGTTCGGGTCCCGGTCACGGAAGGCCCGGAGTACGGCGAGGTATTCCGCCTGGGTCTTGGGCATTTGGAGCCCCAGTTTCTCAAGCCAATCCGTCCTGATAAGGCCCCATTCTTTTTCATACCGGTAAACCTCCGGCACCCAATAGATGCGTCCCTTTCCGGTCGGGTCGTTCGCCTTTACGACATCCCAGACACTCTGCGGGATCAGGTTCCACAAATTCGGGGCGTACTTTGGCAATAAGTCGGTTAAGTCGGCAATGGCGCCGTTTTTTGCCAGGTCAGCTTCATTGCCGTTCCACGGGAGGAAGACATTGGGCATGGTTCCTGCGGCGATCTGCATATTCAGCTTGTCCAAATAGGCCACCCCACCGTTCCATTCAACATAGGGCGATATTACGCCGACTCCAAATTTCTCCTTGTACAAATTGTACATAGGGCTGTTTTTCGTGATGTCTTTTTCACCATTGGCAAAAACCCGCCAGACCTCAATGTCTGGGTCGCCACCCGAAACTTCCGGTGCGGCGGTCTGGCTGCCGCCGCCCGCCCACACAAAACACGCGGCCAAAAGAAACACGCCCAGAACCAACACAAACGTTTTTTTCAACATACCTAAACTCCTCCAAAAATAGTTTTCGTTATGCGTTGAAATTCATTTTTTAATGGCGCATAACGTTTTTATATACCTTGTATACGCCGCATTCCGCATACTGAATATCCGCCATCTCCCGCAACCACCCCATACGAATCACTACGTCATACACACCTCCTCTTATCTCGTGAGCCTGTTCCAATCCTATCTGATCCATCATGTCTGGCTCGATACGGTAACCATGTCTGGCTCAACAGGACAACCCTGTCTGGCTCAACACGACAACCGTGTCTGGCTCGACACGGGAACCCTGTCTAGGGCTGCGTCACCGTGAACTTGCTCCTTATCGTGCGAACCTCTTTCAGCGGCCTTGTCGGAGAACCGGAGAAGTTGGTGCGTACCTCGACGTACCAGTTTTTGCCGGGCAACAATTCGGGAACCGTACCGATAATCTTGGACGGGTCGTTGACCGCCAGATTAGCCGCTACCTTGATACTCACGTTGGGATTGCCCGGGGTGAAGAAGATCACGCCGGTCTCGCTGGCTTTCCCCGCAACCCGTATCTTGTCCCCGGTGATCATGAATATACCGCCTTTCGTAACAACATCGTTCACCAAGCCGGTGGTTACATCGGTGATCTCGGCAATATACCCGGCGGTCTCGGCCAGGCCCTCGGAGATGACCTCGATGCGGTCGGCGAGCTTCCGCAGGGCATGGAGCGTCCTGAAGTGGAAGTTGACCTTGTGCTTCTCCTTGTCGAGGGGATCGTATTCGTTCTCAAACACGCCGCCCACGTTGGGGTAGACCGTAAAGAGACCCCCAAAGTTGACCCCGAAACCGTCGCAGAGCTGGTGCGCCACCTCCCGCAGGAAGATGGCGATATGCTCGTTGAGATCATCGAGGCTGCCGGTATAGCCGCCCCGTTCCTTCGCCGCCACGCAGACTTCCCCGTCGGTGAGCGTCTTCTCGTTCACCGTCCGCGCAATAAACTCCCCTTCTTTTTCCGGCAGATGGCTGGGGTACAGCTTCACGCGAATCCGGTGCAATACTTGCACGGCATCATCAATCACCGACATAAAAAACTCCTTTCATTCACCGCATAACCGCGAGGCTCACGAAGGCGAGGCTCTTCGGGAAGCACTGATGAACGTGATACCCATCATTGCTTCCCCGTTGTCCGCGCCGCCGCCGCACTGCTTTTGCGTGATAATTCCAGTATCACCCCGTTTC
Source organism: Spirochaetaceae bacterium (assembly GCA_031269165.1). GTDB lineage: Bacteria > Spirochaetota > Spirochaetia > Treponematales > Breznakiellaceae > JAIRNN01. The sequence continues at coordinate 297 of JAISZQ010000118.1, read as the reverse complement.
GGGCGCTTGTAAACTTGACAATTTTGGGGACTTACGGGGGTATTTTTAAGATTTTGCTTATTTCACTGGATTGCTTCGCTCGGCAATGTGCCGCTCGCTCGCAATGACACTGGGACTGTCGTCAACGCGAGGAGGTGGCAACTTGCGTTGCCAATAGCGACGAAGCAATCCAGCCGGGGCGCCCCTTTGGGGCGAATGGATAATGGAGAATTGAAAATGGAGAATGTCGTGTTTTGAAAACGGCGCATTCCGTTCCTGTCATTGCGAACCTGCGGCAACATAGTTGCCGTTGGTGAA
>JAISZQ010000115.1 GCA_031269165.1 Spirochaetaceae bacterium | reverse complement strand
TATTGGCTGATAAACGTGAAAAAAATGACGCGCTAATACAAGGTGTGCCGACATACCTTGATGAACAGCATAAAAAATATGTGGGGGCAATACTTAATGGCAAAGCAACTTATGCCCGAATTTTGATAAGGAGGAAAAAGAATGAATATTGAACTGCACGAAATTTTGATAAAAGATCTTGTCAACGGTTACATTGACAATCAAGAAGAAGGCGTATACGGTTACGGCGGCAAACTCAGTATCCGCCCGAAATACCAGCGTGAATTCGTCTACAAAGACAAGCAAAGGGACGCCGTTATTGATACCGTCCGCCAAAACTTCCCGCTCAATGTCATGTACTGGGTAAAAAACGGGGACAGTTACGAAGTCCTTGACGGACAACAACGGACAATTTCAATCTGCCGGTATGTCAACAATGATTTTGAAATAAAAGCAATGGCGTGGGACAATTTAACCAACGATCAGCAGGAACAGATATTAAACTACAAATTGATGATCTATTTTTGCGAAGGGACAGACAGCGAAAAACTGGAATGGTTCCGCATTGTCAACATCGCGGGGGAAAAACTGTATGAACAGGAATTGCGTAATGCCGTTTACACCGGAACATGGCTTACCGATGCCAAACGGCATTTCAGCAAGTCCGGCTGTGCCGCCTACCAGATAGGAAAGGATTATATAAATGGAACCGCAATCCGACAGGATTTCTTAGAAACAGCCCTTGACTGGATGAGCGGCGGAAACATTAAAGAGTATATGTCCAAGAACCAGCATGAACCAAATGCCAATGAATTGTGGCTGTATTTCCAGAATGTCATCAACTGGGTCAAAGTCATTTTTCCCGAATACCGTAAAGAAATGAAAGGCATCGCGTGGGGTGAATGGTACAATAAGTTTGGCAGAGAAAAGTTTGATTCCATTGAAACGGGAATTGAAATGGAACAACAGATTAAAACGCTAATGATGGACGATGACGTTACCAAAAAGTCCGGTATATACCCCTATTTACTCACCAAAGACGAAAAATATTTAAATCTGCGAGCCTTTACCGACAGCCAAAAACGGGCGGCTTATGAAAAACAAAATGGCATTTGCCCCGTTTGTGGAGAACATTATGAAATAAAAGAAATGGAAGGCGATCATATAACGCCGTGGTCAGAAGGCGGTAAAACCCAACCGGACAATTTGCAAATGCTCTGTAAAGACTGCAATCGCAGAAAGGGCAAGAAGTAAATGTTGTTATTAGGGGCATTGGCAACACGTTTAACTGCGAAGGCACTCTTGCTATTGGTATCAAGAGAGAGTATTATGAAAACGTGAATTCAAAGCAACAAAAAACGTTTGCATTAATTTTCAAAAATCCTGTACCATCCAACATTCTATGGTCGGATATTGAAAGTCTTTTAATTTCTTTGGGTGCTGAAATAACAGAGGGAACAGGCTCAAGATTACGAGTTAAACTCAAAGGGGTACGGGCGGTATTTCATCGACCGCACCCTCAAAGAACGACTGATAGGGGAGCAGTTGGCTCTGTACGAAGATTTTTGGAAAATGCGGGGGTCGGACCATGATGGAGTATAAAGGATATTGGGGAATGGTTGAATATGACGCGGAAGCGAAACTATTCCACGGCGATGTGATAAATACAAGGGATGTTATTACCTTTCAGGGCACTACGGTGACGGAGATCGAAGAAGCGTTTAGAGAATCCATTGAGGACTATCTGGCATGGTGTAAAGAAGAGGGAGCGGAACCAGAAAAAACCTATTCGGGAATATCCTCCTCACCACGGTTCCTTCGTCTATCGCCGGAATTACACAAGGAAGTGGCAATAAACGCCGGGAAACTAAAAATGTCAATAAACGGCTTTGTCGAAAAAGCTGTCATTGATGAAATTGCCGCTGTGCGTTAGGAGTCGCGCAAGAATCATATGACCAAAGGGCCATGTTATTTCTGCGCGGGTTTTTAGTCATAACTGAGACTGTTCCAAAACTTGAGGTTTTGGAACAGTCTCAACTATTTTGCATTTCTTATTTGATTCCGATGAAAGGAGCGAACATGGCAGAAGAAAAGGCCCCGGCGGCGAGTCGGGGAAGGATTTTTGAGGACATCATCGCGGCGCGGGGGAATACGCCCCTTGTGCGGGTTGGAAAACTGGGGAACGGCTTGCCGGGGGTCGTGCTTGCGAAGATTGAGGCGTTGAATCCGCTGGCGAGCGTGAAAGACCGCATCGGGGCGGCGATGCTGGACGCGGCGGAACGGGACGGGACGCTGGCGGCGGGTGGAACGGTGATCGAGCCGACATCGGGCAATACCGGTATCGGGCTGGCGTTTGCCTGCGCGGCGCGGGGCTATAAGCTCATTCTCACGATGCCGGAAACGATGTCGGTGGAACGGCGGAAGCTGGCCCGGATGCTGGGCGCGGACGTGGTGCTCACTTCCGGCAAATCGGGCATGAAGGGGGCGGTGCGAAAGGCGGAGGAGCTTGTCGCCCGTATTCCCGGCAGTTTCATGCCCCTCCAGTTTGAGAATCCGGCCAACCCGGAGGTTCACCGCCGCACCACGGCCGAGGAAATCTGGGCCGACACGAAGGGCGAGGTGGACGTTTTCGTGTCCGGGGTGGGAACCGGCGGCACCATCACCGGCGTAGGCGAAGTGCTGAAAGCGCGGAAAAGCGCCGTAAAAATCGTGGCCGTGGAACCCGACGCCTCGCCGGTACTCTCAGGCGGCTTTGCGGGGCCGCACCGCATTCAGGGAATCGGCGCGGGCTTTATCCCCAAGGTGCTCAACCGCGCCATCATCGACGAGATCGTCCGCGTGACCAACGAAGACGCCATCGAGAGCGCGCGTACGCTTGCCCGTGTTGAGGGCATCCTCGCCGGTATATCGTCCGGCGCCGCGCTGTGGGCCGCCCTCAAGATCGCCGCCCGCCCCGACAGCCGGGGCAAAGTCATCGTGGCGATCCTTCCCGATTCAGGCGAGCGTTACCTTTCCACCCAACTTTCCGATTTGGAGGAATAGGGTGGGGAATGAGGGGAACGCATTGTTGCCCGCAGATTTCTTAGAGCCTGTTCAAAAACCCTGCGGGACGTAAGCCGCCGCGGTGATTCGATCGCGGGCTTTGCCCGCTTCTGGAGTTTCGGGCGGGGCGGGCAAACAGTCGCAGGGCTTCGCCCTGCTTCTTGCCTGCGCCCCGCTTGTTCCGAAACTCCATGCTCAATGCGAAGCGTTGAGCCGGATCCGGGGGCGTT
>JAISZQ010000346.1 GCA_031269165.1 Spirochaetaceae bacterium | reverse complement strand
AAAAGGGGGAAGTCTCCCCCTTCGCTCCGGTCTTCGCCCTCCGCTATCCCCCTCTACGGGGGTCAGACCCCCGTAACGCCCCCGAATCCCGACTTTCAGTCGTGGAGTTTCGGAACAAGCGGGGCGTAGGCAAGAAGCAGGGCGAAGCCCTGCGACTGTTTGCCCGCCCCGCCCGAAACTCCAGAAGCGGGCAAAGCCCGCGACCGGATCACAGCGGCGGCTTGCGTCCCGCAGGGTTATTGAACAAGCTCTTAACGCTTGCGAGAGACTCGAACCCGGACACTGCCGCGACCCGCTTGTTCCGCAACTCCTCCGCCAGATCAACCGCGCGCAACGCCTCGTTTGGACAGGCCGTGATACACGCGGGCCCCTCCGCACGCCCTTCGCACAGGTCGCACTTCTTCGCGTTGGCAACGACACTTCCCGCCTTCAGCACAACCGCCTTGAGCGCCGCATCCACGATAGCCACCGCCCCAAAAGGACAGGCCAGCGCACAGTTCCGGCAACCGATACAACGCTTCGCGTTGATGACCCCCACGCCTTGCGCGTTCCGCGTGATAGCCCCCTCAACACAGGAAGCGAGACAGGGCGCGTCTTCGCAGTGATGACACTGAATCGGCATCTTGAGCGCGGCTTCCCCGTCCAGCCTCGTTACGAACAGGTTGGGGATAACGGGACTTCCGATCATGCCCACCGTTCGGGGAGCGTTTTTTTCATGCGCCGCAAAACAGGCCAGCTCGCAAGACCGGCACCCGGTACACTTCCCCGGGTCGGCGATAACAAAAGAAACGGCTTTCTTCATAAGATACCTCTACGCTATAGTACTGCTGGTTGCAACACTCGTCAAGAAAAATCCGCGCTTTTTTGAAGAAGTACTATAAAGTTTATGAAAAATTCCGCCGATAAATAAATGTCGGGCGCGCAGTTCCCCTCCCAAATCGCTGCACGCTCGATATGCCTCAAGGGCAGGGCCGGTGAAAACCGGCCTTTTTTTTATTGGCGAACCGGTTGTCATAAAGACCGCGATAGGATATACTTGCTATATGGCAGATAACTCATGGTTGCCGGTGCTTAAAGAAGCGCTGGATCAGCGTCATGCATGGCTCTCCGGCTCTGAGCTTCCGAAATTACGCGGCAGTTTACGGCAGTTTTATGCGGCGTATTCCACCCTATACAACATACTGGTGAGCAGAGGAACCATCAAGCCGGATCCTTACAAAAACGAGTCCAAGGTGGCGAATCTCGTGATGCCGGAGACATGCGCGTTTAACGAAACGAACCAGCTCGACCAATTTTCCCTTCGTCTTGCAAACTATGATAACCAGCTTGACTATATCGTCAACTTCTACACGCTGTCGGGCGAAACAATAACTCAGGAAACGGTAAAAATTCTGCTTGCCGTGGTTAGATTCATTGATTGGGCGCACACAACGCCGGACTCATCGTCACCGAATACCCAAATGATGGCCGGTATCATCGCGACGGAACGGCAGCGTCCGGCTTCCGATCCGCTGAGCGCCAAAAATTTTGATGAAAGCCTCAAAAAACTTGAAGCGGCGACGAAAGAAATAACCCGTCTTCTCAAGGAGTTTAGCGATTACAACCGTGAATTCTACAAGGCCGAAGTCCGTGAACAACTCATATCAAATATGCATCAGTCTGAACTGACGATTTCCAATATCAAAAAGAAGTTTCCCGGTGTGTTCAAAGGCCGGCCGTTTTATGCCGAGCTCATTGAGGAGATACTCAAAGAGGATTTCTCGCCTAGCGCGCAGATGCTTCAAAAGAAGGTGCTTAAAAGTCTCGCGGTGGAAGGCGCGGCTCAGAGCAAGGAACCGGCAAAAAAGCCGGAATCTTGTAAACCGTATCTCATCGAAGGTCTCAACGCGATCGGTTCGGCGGGTATGACCCTGGGGGAAATCTTTGCGAAACTTGAGCTTAACCACAAGCTGTATCAAAACAAGAAAAAATCGTTCGGGGAAAAGATCAAGGAAATTTTCGCGGCAATACTCAACAAAGAACCCGAACCGATTGTTTACTCAGGCGAGTCAATAGATCCAAACAAGAACGGCGGCATGATGAAGGAAACCATCCCCTACAACCAATTCCGCGACGAGCTTGAAAAAAAGAGCAAAATTCTCCGGGCACTCGCCGTTCAAGGCTCCGCGGCTTCAAAACTTGAGGTTATGGAGGAAACCCAGCTTAGCGAATTGCTCGACCGGAATACCCGCGATCTGCAAATCTACCTCCGGCAACTGTCGTTCCTTGACGAGTTTTTCAAATCCGGGGTTGACAAAGAAGATAAGGGAAAGGTCAAGGGTATTAAACCTGAACTTTCAACGATAAGAAATGCCGTCTCAAAAGCACTGAGTAAAAAACAGGACTATATGGCGGCGCAGGAAGAAGTGGCACAGTTTAAAAAACTGGGCATTGGTTTATGAGGCGGTTGTGATATGCCAAATGTGAAAAAATGTTTTGTTGTCGGGCTTTTGGGACTCAGACGGCCCTTGTCTCTGTTCTCTGCTATACCCTATAGGGCGCGATGGTCAATCATTCCGTTTGTCCTGTTGTTCGTGGCCTGCGCGGGAACGCCGTTGGGCGATAAAGCGCGGGACGCGGCACAGCCCGGCGTGGAAACGGCGCAATCCGATGCGGAAGAGAAAGAGGCGCGTCCCTATGCGGCGGAACGGCCGGCGACGCAAAACCGTGAAGAGCTCACGATATCCTGTTTAATAGAAGATCTTGAACTTGATTTTCGCAAATCGTATCTGGCCCAGGAAGCGCAGGTGTACACGGGCCTCTACGAAGGGCTTTTTTCCTATCACCCGTTGACGATGGAACCGGTGCCCGCTGTCGCCGCAAACTGGAAAATCTCGGACGACCGAAAAACATGGACGTTCACGATTCGGAACGACGCGCGTTACTGGAACGGTGACCCGGTTCGTTCAGGCGATTTCCGCGCGGCGTGGCTCTCCGTGATGGACTCCTCCCGCAACTCGCCCTATTCGTCGCTTTTTGACGTGATCACAGGCGCAAAAGAATACCGTCTCGGCAACCAGAAGGACGCAAAAACGGTGGGCATTGAAACCCCCGACGATAAAACGCTCGTAGTGCGCCTCGTTGCCCCCGCGTCCTTCTTTCCCAGTATGCTCTGCCACCACTCGTTCAGCCCGATTCACCCCTCAATGGTCAACATCGCGGACTGGTCGAAAAGCCCGCCCATTTCAAACGGGCCTTACCGCATTACGGAAATGAACGGCAGCGCGATAACGCTCGTCCTCAACGAAAACTACTGGGATGCCACCGAGGTCGCCATCAAAAAGATTACCCTGCTCAACCCCATAGACGGCGACGACGCGGCGGCTATGTGGAACAGCGGGCAGGCCCGGTGGATCGCCGACGACATCAGCATTGACGCGCTTACCGACCGGTCGGGCATCGTGGTCAACGCGCTTTTCGCGACCCATTACTACTTCATCCGCTCGGCAAAAAAACCGCTCGACAACAACGACGTGCGGCGTTCTCTCGCGCTGGCCCTGCCGTGGGATGAAATCCGCAAAGATTATTTTCTCCCGGCGGACACGCTCATCTATCCCATCCCTGGCTACCCGGAGATTGAGGGCCTGACCGTCCCCGATGTGGAAGAGGCGAAACGCCTCCTCGCCGAGGCTGGGTATCCCGACGGAAAAGGCATTCCCGACATCGTGATCCGCCTGTCGCCGGGAATGGAAAGCGTGCGTGTGGGCGGTCTCATGGCGGCGGCGTGGAAAGCACTCGGCATCGGGGTACGGGTCGAGATCGTCGAGTCAGGCCGTTACTTTGAATCGTTGCGCCGGGACGATTACGACATCGGGGCAAGCACGTGGATTGGCGACTTTGCCGACCCTTACACGTTTCTCCAGATGTTCCAAAAAGACTCCAACCTCAACGACGCGCGCCACAACGACCCCGAATACGAACGCCTCATGGACAAATCAATGCAGGAAGAAGGCCCCGAACGCTGGGCAACCCTCGCCGAAGCCGAAAAACGCCTGCTCGACTACGGAACCGTGCTCCCCATCTCCTATACTCCGGCGATCAACATCATCGACACGAGCGAAATCAACGGCTGGTACCCCAACGTGCTCGACATCCACCCCTACAAATACCTTTCCTACAAAGCCTTCCGCCCCCTGCCCGGCGTAGCCCTCGCCCCTACCCCTACCCCTGCGGGGAATTGAAAATGAAAAATGGATAATGGAAAATGATGGTGGCAGAACGCATAGTCTCCAAAACACGACATTATCCATTGAGCCGTCACCGTGATTGGAAGCAGGGCATCACGACACCCGGCGACTTGGGGATGATTTTGGCACGGGGGTCGTTTTGAGAGTCCGCCACCCCTACCGATAACCGCTTGCTAAACAGTACCGATCCCAAAGAGGCGGGCTGTTTGGTAATGTCATTCCCAGGCGGTGTGCTACCCCCTGTCAACAACGTAAGGATTCTTAACCGCAGATTGTGCCCTATAGGGCAATGCGGATCTCACCCGGATGAGCGCAGATTTTTTGCATCAAAATCCGCGTTATCGATAAAAATCAGCCGCTGTTTACGGCGCAATCTGCGGTTCCTTTGGTTTCCATTTGCTTATGTTGTTGACCGTGCCCAGGAAAGCCCCTTCAGGGTTAGCGTTGGACGCGGCCCGAGCCGTCGCCGCCCGCGAGTTTTTTCACTTCGTCCAGCGAGACGTGGTTGAAATCGCCCTCGACGGTGTGTTTGAGCGCGCTTGCGGCAACGGCGAATTCGAGCGCGTCCTGCCCGGCCATGTTTTGGAGGAAGCCGTAGATGAGCCCGCCGCCGAAACTGTCGCCGCCGCCCACGCGGTCAACGATGCGGAGCGCGTATTTCTTGGAAAAGAACGCCTCTCCGTCCGCATAAAGCATCGCCGCCCAGTTGTTGTCGTTGGCGGAAATTGATTCGCGCAGGGTAATCGCCGCTTTCTTGCATCCGAAGCGGGCGACGAGGGCTTTGGCCACCTCGATATAGCCTTCGCGGTTGAGTTTTCCTGTCGCGACATCGGTGCCACTCGCGTGGATGCCGAACACGTCGGCCGCGTCTTCTTCGTTGGCGATCACCACATCGACAAACTTCACCAGCTCGCCCATCACCTTGCCCGCCTTGTCTTTCGACCAGAGATTTTTGCGGTAGTTGAGGTCGCAAGAAACGGTAAGACCCTTCGCCTTTGCCGCCTTGCACGCATCAAGCGTGATATCCGCTGCCGCATCGCTCAACGCCGGCGTGATACCCGTCCAGTGGAACCAGACCGCGCCGTCAAAAATCCGCGCCCAATCGAAATCTTCTTTTTTCGCCGTGGCAATAGCCGATCCCGCCCGGTCGTAGATCACCTTCGACGGCCGCTGGGACGCGCCCTTTTCCAGATAGTAGATACCGATCCGCTCGCCGCCGCGCACAATCTTGGAAACATCCACCCCGAACTGCCTGAGGCTGTTCACCGCCGCCTGCCCGATCTCGTGCTTAGGCAACTTCGAGACAAACGCCACGTCAAGCCCGTAGTTGGCCAGCGAAACCGCGAC
>JAISZQ010000094.1 GCA_031269165.1 Spirochaetaceae bacterium | reverse complement strand
TGGCATCCCCCTCCCCCTGGATTGCTTCGGGCCGCGCCCTCGCAATGACGATGCCACCCGTCATTGCGAGCGAAGCGAAGTAATCTAGAGGGAGAACGCCCCTCGACTGGATTGCTTCGTCGCTTCGCTCCTCGCAATGACGATGCCCCGTCATTGCGTCCGTCAGCCCCCCGTCAATGCGCCCGATACCACCCGTCATTGCGAGCGAAGCGCGGCAATCCAGAGAGAACGCCCCTCGTCTGGATTGCTTCGTCGCTTCGCTCCTCGCAATGACGATGCCACGCCACTGCGCCCGTCACCGCCCGTCACTGCGAGCGTAGCGCGGCAATCCAGGGTGACGGCCTTCTGCCCCCGTAGGGGAGCCCGATGCCCGTTCTCCTCACGACACGCCCAAGGGCCTCCACGGCAGGTGGCGGCAGGTGGTGTGGTTGTATTTTTTTTGAGTTGCTGGTATACTTAACGTATGGGGATCAAACAACTATCTATTTTTCTGGAGAACAACCTGGGCAAACTTGCCGATGCGACTTCGGTGCTGGCGAAGGCTCAGGTGAACATTAAGGCGTTGTCCATTGCCGACACGGCGGACTTTGGTATCTTGCGCGTCATCACGGATGATGTCGAGAAGGCAAAGGCGGCGCTTTCGGGGGCCCAGTGGACGTATCGGGAGAGCGAAGTGCTTGCTGTGGAGGTGGGGAATTTTCCGGGCAGTCTCGCAGGGGTGATGGAGGTGTTTCAGGGCGCCAACGTCAACATCGAGTATGTCTACTCGGTTCTGGAATGGAAGCCGGGCAAGGCGGTGTTGCTGTTCAAGCTGGGGGACGCGCAAAAGGGAATCGCGGCGCTCAAAGAACGCGGCGTGACGGTTTTGGACTCTATTTAGAGTTTGTCCATAATGTAGACACATTATGGACAAACTTCCTTAAAAAGCGCATTTGCGAATGCAAATGCAATGTCTGGCCGCAAAGGACGCAAACGTAGTTTGCGCACCGACTTTGTGGCCAGACACGATTTAACGCGGAGAGAATTTAATGAAGATACTCATGGTAACAAGCGAAGCCGTTCCTTTTGCGAAGACGGGCGGGCTGGGGGATGCGGTTTCTGCTCTTGCGTTGGCTCTTGCGCGGCTTGGGCACGAGGTGCGGGTCGTGCTTCCCCGTTACTACAGCGTTGACCGGGGAAAACTCGCCCCGCTTGAGGGCGAGATGGGTGTGCCGGTGGGCGGTGGCGAGGAGTGGTGCGCGGTCTATCAGGCGGAGATGCCCGGTTCCCGAAAGGATAACCCGGTGCTCACGTATTTCATCGACCATGAGCACTTTTTCGGACGGGACGGCATCTACGGCACGCCGTGGGATCCGGATTTTCTCGACAACCCCCGGCGGTTTACCTTTTTCAGCCGTGCCGTGTTCCAGCTTTGCCGGAAGATCAAATGGTTCCCCGACGTGCTGCACGCCCACGACTGGGCCGCCGCGCTCGTACCGGTACTGCTCAAGTATGAACAGCGGCAGGGATCGCGGCAATCGCCGTTTGAAAAGACGGTTTCTGTCCTCACGATTCATAACATGGGGTATCAGGGCATCTATGCGCGGGACAATTTTGGCTATACCGGCCTCGGCTGGAACGTGTACTATGAGGGCGGCTTTGAGGACTGGAACATGATGAACTTCCTCAAGGCGGGTATCTGGGCAGCGGACCGGCTCAATACGGTGTCGGAACGTTATGCCGAGGAAACCAAGACCCAGGCGCACGGCTTCCGGCTTGACGGGCCGCTTCGCTACCGGAGTACCGACTACCGGGGCATTCTCAACGGCGTGGACACCGAGACGTGGAATCCCGCGATGGATCGGTACATTCCCGTGCCCTACACCGCCAAAGACCTCTCCGGCAAGGCAAAGGCAAAAGAGGCGTTGCAAAAGGCGTTCGGCTTACCCAACGAACCGGACACCCCGATTGTCGGCATGGTTACGCGGCTTACCGGGCAGAAAGGCATCGGCGAAATCTTCGGCCCCGGCTACGGTTGCGGGTGGAACATCTGCCGCAAAATGCAACTCCAGTTTGTGTTACAGGGAACCGGCGAGTTGTGGTGCGAAAACGAAATCCGCAACATGACTGCCAACCAGCCCAACTTCAAGGGACGCATCGGCTACAGCGATGAAGCGGCTCACCTGATCGAGGCGGGCAGCGACTTCTTCCTCATGCCCTCCCAGTACGAACCCTGCGGCCTCAACCAGATGTATTCGCTGCTCTACGGCACGCCTCCCATCGTGCGCAACACCGGCGGCCTCGCCGACACCGTGGAAAACTACGACCAGGAACACGGCACCGGCACCGGCTTCATGTTCGATGACCTCACCCCCGGCGCGATTTACAACACCGTCGGCTGGGCGGTTTGGGCCTACTTCAACAAACGGGAGGACATCGAAAAGATGCGCGTCCGGGGCATGAAGCACGATTTCTCATGGAAACAGAGCGCGAAAAAATACGTCGAGATGTACGACGATGCGAAAAAGGCTGTGGAATAGAGGGACGTATTCGCTTACTTGTCGATAGGCCGATAACCCGCCGCCCATAAGGAGCAACACTCCCGGCAGGCTACGCTCACGCGGCCTCCCGCAGACATCGTATGATGCCCGGCGTCGTAACACCCAGTCCCCAATCACGATGACGGCTGAATAGGTACGACCGTTTTTCTATGTATGTGCTTAACTTGTTGACCGTAACCGGAAACAAAATGTCTGTCCACAAAGCAACCGGCTTTGTGGACAGACGCGAAGCAGCATCCTGTTTATGCTAATCGAGGCTGTTCCAAAACCTCAAGTTTTGGAACAGCAACCTTTAAAAACGTAGTTTCGCAAGGCTAAAGCCATGCTTTAACTAGGCTTTAGCCCGAGAAACTACATGAGCCTGTCAAAACTAACCGAGTTTTGGAACAGGCTCAATCCTCTTTCAGCGTGTTCTTCTGTTTCACCGCGATTTGGGTGATGAACAGGAGCAACAGCACGAGGGCCAGCGCAAGACCGATGACGAGCCCCACAACATAGGTCACGTCGGGACTGCCGGTGGCTTTGGTTACAAACGGGCCCAGGCACTCATTGCCCATGAAGAAATAGGACGTAATCACGACCGTCATGAATGTGGCGGGTAGCAACGTGATCCAGTATTGTCGGCCGACCTTCGCAAGATAGGCACTGGCCGCCCAGAGGCCGATGGTTGCCAAAGTCTGGTTTGACCACGCAAAATACCGCCAGATGATGTTGAAGTTCTTCGCGCTTTGCAGGGAGAAGATCACGAGGATGAGCCCCACCGCGAAAAGCGGGAGCGCGATGACAAAGCGGTTTTTGATCGGTTTCTGGTCGTATTTCAGCACATCGGCAATGGTGAGCCGGGCGCTGCGGAAGGCCGTATCCCCGGACGTGATGGGACAAGCCACGACACCGAAGACCGCGAGGATGCCGCCAATCCAACCCATGTACTCGACAGACGCTTTCGTGACGATGACGGGCGCGGCAACAGCCGTTTCAACCCCGACGACATTGAAGTGAGCCATCGTAACGGCGGCCCAGATCATGGCGATGATGCCTTCAAGTATCATGGCCAGGTAGAAGACCTTGCGCCCTTCCGATTCGTTCTTGACGCACCGCGCTATGATGGGCGACTGGGTGGCGTGAAAACCGCTTATGGCGCCGCAGGCAATGGTGATAAACAGGAAGGGGAAGAGCTTTGCCGCGATGTTGGTCGCTTTGTCGGGCCTGAAATTGGTGAAGGCGAATTCGGGAATGTTAGCGATCTCGCCTGAGACAAACATCATAATCGTAAGGCCGATAGCCATGATTAAGAGACAGGCACCAAAAATCGGATAGATCCTCCCGATGATCTTGTCTATAGGCACGATCGTCGCGAGGATGTAGTACAGAATGATGATACCGATCGCCACATAGTAGAAGGTGGTGCTGTCCGGGGCGAACATCGTCTTCAACACCTGCGCCGGGGTGGTAACAAACACCACGCCGACAAAGATCAGCAACACCACCGAGAAGACCCGCATGATGTAGAGCGAAGTCTTGCCCAGGTATTTGCCGACGATCTCCGAGATACCGGCGCCGTTGTTCCTCACCGAAAGCATTCCCACCATGTAGTCATGCACCGCACCCGCAAAGATACAGCCGAAGACGATCCAAGCGAAAGCCGCCGGGCCGAACAATGCCCCGGCAATCGCGCCGAAGATGGGCCCCGTCCCGGCGATGTTGAGAAGCTGGATAAGCAGATTCTTTTTCCAGTCCATCTCGACAAAGTCAACGCCGTCGCTGAGCCTTTTAGCCGGGGTCAAACGTTCGGGCTTAATGCCGAAGATCTTTTCCGCCAGCTTGCCGTAAATGATATAGCCCACGATGAGGGCTATAATACCGATAATAAAAGATACCATAATTTTACTCCTTATTTCTATTTTACCCGATAAATTATGCGTTGTCAAATTATTTCTGCCCATTTCGCATGATTTTAGAACGATTTTGCAAGAATTTTCGCACATGAAAGACTTGAACCCCAAGCGGCGTGCCGGTTGGTGTGTGCTATCAGCCCCCTTCAGACAGCGTTCACCCGGCGTACATCAATCAAGGCTGTTCCAAAACCCAGCAAAAGGGGGAATCGGCAAATTGCCGCGCCTTCCCCCTCGCTCCGGCCAGCTCAAACCATTGCGGGGTATACCCCGCAATGGTTTGAGCCGTCCTCCGCTACCCCCTTCAACGGGGGTTTACCACCCCCGTAACGCCCCCGGATCACCACGAGAAAAAAACCTCGTGGGGTTTTGGAACAGGCTCAATCTATAATCTACCATTACCAAACGGCAAGCGTCTGTCGATAATAGAATGATGATCGCTGTTCAACGTTTCGCGGCGGGTTTCCTTGCGCTCCTCTGTTTGCAGGGGGCAGCCGCTCAAACCGCTCAAGCCGGACAATCCACGCAAACCGGGCAATCCGGTTCGGCCATTTTCGCGCCGTTTGTAACGCGGCTCAGTGCGGAGGTTTTGGACAGGGTGGTCTGTTTGAGGTGGCAGGATTCGCCGTCCGTGAAGGGGCCGGTCTATGTGTACCGGGCGCAGGTTCCCTTTTCGGGCACGGGGGCGCAGTATCAGACGCGGGCGCTCGAAGTGCCCTACGGCCAGCAAATATTTATCGAGGAAGTGGAAGCGCTGGGGATGTGGTACTATATTGTCGTGGCAAGCGACGAGACGCGCGTGAAGTACGAGATCGCCGTGCCCTACAGCAACATTGTTGACGTGCCGCTTGACGGCACCGCGAAGGTCATTCAGGCGAGTCCGGGGGTTACGGGGACCGCCGGCACGACGCCTTATGCGGGTAGCCCGACTATCCCCCAGTCGGCTCAGCAAGCCGCCGAGTACCCGATGGGGGATTCCGCCTACGGTTCCTACGGCGTCACCCGTCAAAACGGCTATTCGCAAAACTCAAGCGACATCGTAGAGATCGCGGCGCAATCCCTGCCCAACGGGATATATGTTTCTTACCGTTCGTCCGAGCGCGGCAAGAACGCCCTGCTTTACCGGAGCACCAAACCTTTTACCCAGTACCGCGACATTTTGAGCGCAACCCTCGTGAAAGACCATCTTACCTCGCCCTATGTCGATTATCCGCCGTCGAATGTTCCCTGCTATTACGCGGTGCTTTACGAGGAAGACATCCGTTCCGGGCAGGCGGCTATTTATCCCGGCAGTAACGCCACCGTTCAGCCGGTTCAACCGGGCGCGGCCGGTCAGGGCGCGTCAGGCATCGCGGGCATCCCTTCCTATGCGCCTTTTTCGGCGGCCCCTCAGCAACAAACCTATCTTGCCCCCGGTTCCGGATACTTTTCCACCGTGAAAAGCCCGTCTTCCCTCTCGGCGGAATCGGCGCAGGTGGTGGAGTCGTTGCGGAACCGGACGGAGGCGGCCCCGGTCGTTCCCAAGAGCAGTTTCAGCGGCAACATGGAACCGCGGGTATTCAATCAGGACGTCCAGAGCACCGCCACTTCCGGCGAGGACTACAATCTTGGCGTGATTGTGCGCGGGGCTTTTTTTCGCAAGGATTGGGGAGTTGCCCGCATGGAATTGCAACGGTATCTCTTGACTACCCATTCGCCGAACGCCGCCGCACGGGCGCGTTTTTATCTTGGCCAATGCTACTACTTCTCAGGCGACGCGCGGTCCGCTCTCAACGAGTTTACGGCCGTACACGCCTTGTTTCCCAACGAAGCGGCGGCCTGGGTCCAAGCGGCACTGTCAAAAGCCGGAGAAAAGTAGGCGAACCCGTTTCAAAACCCTGCTAAAAGGGGGAAGTCTCCCCCTCGCTCCAGACCTTCGGTCTTACGCTACCCCCTCTGCGGGGACAAAACCATGCGGTGCATGGTTTTGTGGGCGTACCCCAAGCGTCCACGGACGGACGCATTACTGAGTACGCCCCGGCCCGGAAGCCCGAAGCAGGATGTTGAGGGTTGTAGGCCCCCCGTAACGCCCCCGAATCACGGCGGAGAATCACTCTACGCGCCCTCCCCACAAGCTCAACGCGAAGCGTTGAGCCGATTGCTTCGCCCGGCACTGTACCGCTCGCTCGCAATGACAGGGGGTCGTCATTGCGAACCCGTAGGGTGAAGCAATCCAGCCGAGGAATGCCTTCACCCTGGATTGCTTCGCCCGGCAATGTGCCGCTCGCTCGCAATGACAGGGGGTCGTCATTGCGAACCCGTAGGGTAAAGCAATCCAGCCGAGGAATGCCTTCACCCTGGATTGCTTCGCTCGGCAATGTGCCGCTCGCTCGCAACGACAGGGGGTCGTCATTGCGAACCCGTAGGGTGAAGCAATCCAGCCGAAGCGGCCTTCCCACCCTGGATTGCTTCGCCCAGCAATGTGCCGCTCGCTCGCAATGACAGGCAGATTAAATCCGTGAAAATCCGCGTCAATCCGCGGACAAAATTCTTACGTTGTTGACAGTGGTGTGCTACCAGCCTACCGACACGTTATCGCCGTACATTAAAAGCGTTCGCCCGGCAGGACGGGGCAAAAGCAGCCGAATAGTTACGGCGACCCGTAACCAGACCTCATTCAAAAATGGACTGTTTTATCCGCTTTATCACGCTCACTTTGCCCAGCGGAATTTCCAACGTGCCGTGAAGGCCGTCCTTGTACAAAATCAGCATATCGCCCAAATGGTTTTTTTCAAGACGCGCTATCGTGCAGACCATGCTCCGTTCCTTGCCGTCTGTTTGCCACGTTATTTCCACCGGGATGCCGCTGACGAACGCGTTTTTTGCGATGAGGAGTTTGCCTGAGTAGTCCATGCCGCGCGCCTTGTTTTTTTCATAGGGGAACGTGCCGGGCAAAGAAAGTTTTTTGAGTTGTTCTTCGCAAAAGATAAGGCCCCGGTCAATCCGCGAAAGCAATTCCTGCGTCTCGGCTTCCGTCGTATCCAGAGACGCGAGCACGGCACGGAACTGCTTCCGGTAATCGGCCGCCGGGGGAGACGCTTCGTGCGGCCCTTGCTCTCCGGTAAAAAACGCGGGAGAGAACGCCGTTTTTTGAAGCACGGCTTGCGAAAACATCGGTTTGGGCAGAGACGGGAAACCCGCGCGGACGGAACGTTTTGTGTCGCTATTCTTGTCGGCGGACGACGGAAGGCGAACCTTCCCGATGATGTCAACACCGGATTTGGCCAAGAGCTTTTCAACCGTTTCCCGGTGGACGGGATTGATGATAAAAACATCGTCCGAGAGCGCCTTTTCCAGATAGGGTTTCAAACTCGCCGTCTCCGCGAGATACCGGCGTTCCTTGTCGAGATAGAGCACGAGCCCCTCGTGGAGGATGACCTCGCCAAAACGTTTTTCCCACTCGTTGATCGTCCACGCGAGGGTTTCGTCAAGCCGGTCGCCCGACAAGGCTTTCAGCCGTTCCACAATCCATGCGGCATTTTTTTCGGGAGCCCCTTTCACCCGTTCCGCGCCGCTTCCCGTACCGGTTTGAAAAACGGCGGATTCAAGGCACCGGACGACCGTTTCCCTGCTGACGGTGAAGCGGTATTCCCGAATATTCTCGACCGATGAAAAATGAATGACGTCAAAAACGGCCGTGATGTCCGCATGGGGAAGAATCACAAACGAAAACGGCGCGTCAAACACAAGGGAAGGCGGCGCGTTTTGAGGTGACGCGCAATCCTTAGATTGCGTGTCGTTTTTGCCGTCATCTTTGACGCACGGTCGTACGCAATCCTCGGATTGCGCGTAATCCTTAGATTGCGCGTAATCCTCGGCTCGGGCGTAGTATCTCTCCTCCGTTTCCGGGTCCTCCACTTCGATGAGCAGCCCCATTTTTTGCAACGCCTTGAAAAACATATGAGTCGGCGGAGGATAATCCAGCGCGGCCTCGCGGAGAATAATCATGAGCATCCGGTGAACAGCGGGCGGCGTGTAATAGATTCCCGGCGACAACGCCGCGAGAATATCCATAACAAGGCTGGTATGATTCTTATTGCCGCACATTCCGGCGACAAAATACGCGCGGCATTCTAACTCAGGCAGTTTGAGAAAACGCTCAAGTGCCGGCAGATTGAGGATACAGGCTTTTTCCTCAATGGACAGAAGGTCAAGATAGAGCGCGGTGTCAAGCAGATCAAAAAAACAATGGTGAAAAAAATCGTTGTCCTGAAAAAAGGCCATAGCCTGGTCTTCCGTTTTTTTGGTCAGCTCGTTACTTACTTTGAGATGGATCTTTCCCGCATGGACATACGAAAAAAACGCGAACAAAAACATCTTGTTGACCGTAAACGCGGAGGGGTTCGTTCTCCGCATTCCGCTCTTTTTTACATGGGGGAAAAGGGCGCCCTTGTTATCCAGTATTGGTTTCAGCATATCTTCAAACACGGGGTTCAACGCATAGTACTCCTGCCCCAGATTAACATAACTGTAGAGAACGAGGCGCTCTTCAAGCAGGATAACAAACCGGATGCATTCCGTATAACTGAACCGCGTGGCCAAAAAGTCGTGTATATCGTGCAGACACGGCCCGTCAAGCATTTCCACCGCGTTTATGATAAGGGCCTCGTCTTCGGTGATATAGGAAAACAGCACCTCTTGCAATTCGGCGTTTGAAATGCACGAGACCAGCCGTTTGATGACGGTCTGTCTGTGATAGGGCGTTTTCACGTCGCCCAGAACATTGCGGGAAATCTCGAAGAACTTTTTTTCGTTTAAGCACGACAGCGATTTGATAAAATGGTCAACCGTCTTCATCTTCCGCTTCCTCCCAATTTTGTATCGAATACTTATACCCCTGCTCGGAGAGAAACTGCTGACGGTTCGAGGCAAAATCTTCTTCGACCGTGTACTGGGACACCACCGTATAAAAGAACGAACTCCGCTCTTTTGGCCGTAACACCCTGCCCAACCGTTGCGCCTCTTCCTGCCGCGAACCGAACATACCGGAAACCTCGATCGCCATCGAAGCATCCGGCAGATCTATCGCAAAATTCGCCACCTTTGAAACCACGATGACCCGCAACTCCCGCTGCCGGAAACGGTCGTAGATCTCCTCACGCTTCTTGTTGGGCGTTTTCCCCGTGATGAGCGGCGCGTCCAAGTCCTTTGCGATCACCTCAAGCTGGTCGACGTACTGCCCGATGACGATGATAAAATCGTCACGGTGTTTTGCGATAAGCGCGCGCACCACGGCAATTTTAAGCGGATTCTCCGCAGCCACCCGGTGTTTTTCACGCCCCGAAACCGCGTATTGCAACGCAAGCGCCTTGGGCATTTTCACGCGAATCTCGATACAAAACGCCTCCGCGATCCACCCTTTCTGCTCAAGCTCCTTCCACGGCACGTCGTACCGTTTCGGCCCGACGAGGCTAAACACCGCCGTCTCCGCGCCGTCCTCGCGGATAAGCGTCGCCGTGAGCCCCAGACGGCGCACCGCCTGCAACTCCGCCGTTACCCGGAACACCGGCGCGGGCAACAGATGCACCTCGTCATAGATGATCAGCCCCCACTGCCTTGCGTGAAACAACTGGAAATGGGGAAAATCTCTCTCCCCGCGTTCTTGCGGCATTTTCTCGCGCTCTTCCGGCGGATTTGTCTCCAACACCGTTCCCGGCCCCGCTATCGCCTCCGATCCCGTTTGCGCCGCCCACTCCGGCTTCGGCTTTTTCTTCCCCCGCCAGATCAATATTTGGTAGGTCGCAATCGTTACCGGAGCGGACTCCTTCTTGTCGCCGGTATACTCCGCGATCTGGTCCTTCGTCAGCGTCGTCTTGTCCAGCAACTCGTTTATCCACTGGTGGACGGCGGCGGTGTTTGCCGTGAGTATGAGCGTATTGCACTTGAGCGCGTTCATCACCGCCATACCGACAATCGTTTTCCCCGAACCACAGGGAAGGCAGATAATCCCGTAACCGGTCCCCGGCCCGTTCCCGCCCACCAGCACGTCCGCAGCCTCTTTCTGGTAATCCCGGAGTTGAAACGCCGCGCCGCTCGCGCCCGTTCCTTCACGAAGATTCACCTCCAGCCTTTCGCCCGTAACAAGCGGGGCGCAGTCCTCGACAGGATACCCCATCTTGATCAACTCCCACTTGACCGTACCCCGGTTTCCCAGCGCGACAAGAAACCCATTGCTCGTCTTTTGCAGATACTTTTTCATCAGCGAAGACGCCTCAATCTCCAGCGAGATCAGATGGTCGCTCGATTTCAAAAGCAGAACCCCGTCTTCGTCCAGAGCATACAGCGTCAGCTTCCCGAACCGGCTCATGATGTCGTCAATCTTTTTCGTCATCCCGGGGGGCAACACATACCGGCTATGCTCCTCCAGCGCCCTTATAATAGAAGAAACCGAAAACCCCGCCGCCGCCGCGTTCCACAACGAAAGCGGACTAATCCGGTAGGTATGAATATGTTCAGGCGACTTCTCAAGCTCGGCAAACGGCATCAGTGCCATACGCGCCTCTTCCGCATAGGGAGCGTGCACATCGAGCAGAACGGTCATATTACCCTGAATGATTAAACTCTTTTCCGTAGCAGTAGGCATAACGGCATAGTATACCCTATTCTTTCGTTTGTAAAAAGGCGGCGCGGAGCAGATACAGGGCAGCGTCATTTCCTTTGACAATGGTGGCGCCCCGACAACTTGGGGATGACGCTTTGGAACGGGTGCCGTTTTGACCACGGTCAATACATCAAGGAAAACAAGGAGAGGGATTTATGCTATGAGGCTGTTCCAAAACCCCACGAGGTTTTTTCCTCGTGGTGATCCGGGGGCGTTGCGGGGGGCGGGCCACCCGCTGAAGGGGGTAGCGTAAGAATTGCGGAGGGCGTAGGCCGGAGCAAGTCTGGAGCGAGGGGGAAGGCGCGGCAACTTGCCGATTCCCCCTTTTGCTGGGTTTTGGAACAGCCTCCTATAATAGTGAGCGGGACCTTGCGGCGGGAGAATTCAACGACCGGATCGACTTATCAATTACTGCCCAAACCGCTCAAATATTGCCGAAATTTCTTGACAATACGCCATGATAGTGTAGTATATATCGTATGAACCAGTTACGGCGTGAAAACAAACAGTTTGAGCATACCTTTCCCTTCCTGACATGGAACAACACGGAGGTCAATTTTCCGCCCCATTGGCACGCCTGTTTTGAAATAATCTATATGCGCCGGGGTCATACCTATGTCTCGGTAGACGATGCCGTATACAAGGCCGAAGCCGGGGATCTTATCATGGTAAACGCCGAGGCGGTTCACGGATACTTTGACCAAAGTCCGAACGTTTCCTTTCGGGGGTTTCAATTTGGGATGATGTTTTTTGGCGACGATTTTCTCCCGTTGCGCGACATCATTTTTAACGTTCCCGTGCTGTCCGCCAAGAGTATGCCCGACACTCTGTCCCTGCGCCTGTGCGCCCTGCTCGATGAAATCGCCTCGGAGTACCGCCTGAAGCAGATCGGCTGGCAACTTGCCGTAAAATCGAAACTCTATGAGCTGATGCTGATGATCTTGCGGGAACAGTCAAAAATTATCCCCCATGAAACCATCCGGGCGATGTCCTCCGGGGCGGGGCGTATGCTTTCTTTTGTGTTCAAGAATTGCAGCGACGAATCCCTTACCCTTGAGGATGCCGCAAACGCCCTCAAGTTAAACAAATACTACTTTTCGCGGTTCTTCAAAAAGCACATTGGGCAGCCATTTCACGCATACCTCACCAAAACACGAGTGGATTTTGCCAAGCACTATCTCATCGAATCAAAGATGCCGATCACCGACATTGCCTTTAACGCCGGGTTTGGAAGCCTGCAAACCTTCAACCGAGTGTTTAAACTCCTTACCGGACGGACGCCGGGGGAATACCGCCGGGAAAACAGCGCGCGCTTTTCCCCCCTCGTGTCCCATTTCTACGTGGAAAAACCAGCCGCGAAAAAATAGGGGTACGATGAGGCTGTTTCAAAATCCCTGTCACCAAATTAAGCAAATGGGATAGAAGAATGGTCCACGGATCGCGCCATATAGGGCGGTCCAGATTACCCAGATTAACCTTGCCCGTTGCCGCTTGTCATTGCGAGCCGCTCGTGAGAGCGGGCGAAGCAATCCAGTGGGGGTAGCCCCGTCTGGATTGCTTTGTCGCTAAGGGCAACTATGTTGCCCGCGCCTCGCAATGACGGCATTATCCATGTTCAATGTGCGGAGCGCACCGCCCACACGAGGCCGCCGCCAAGGAGTGCCGCCGAAGGAACGGCTATCAGCGTAAACGTCCGCCAGAACTTTGCGCCTGACCAATCCCAAAACGCTCTTAATACGGAAATTTTGTTCCTAACGGGATTGGTTTTCGTATCTCGCCGATAAGTCCGATTGCGTCCTGTAAATTGCGGACAGACAGTATGCCTACTTGTCGCCGTAATGAGAACGACAGGCATGAATTTCGATAATCCCGCCGTCAAGAATGCGGTAGACCAGACGGTTTTTATCATCTATGTGTCTGCTCCAATAACCGGATAGGTCTTCCCGCAAGGGTTCAGGTTTACCTATTCCCTCGTTGCCGTTCCTTCCTATGTCCTTGACAAGAGCATTTATCCGTTTCAGAGTCTTTTTGTCCTCCGACTGCCAATACAGAAGGGCGCCTCTAAAAACCGGTTGTTTTTTCCGGCGCCCCATCTTCCCATGCGTTATCGGAGAACAGCGGCTTACTCATCGGCCATCCGCTCCAGTTCTTCCAACGATTTTTCGCTAAACTTACCCTGCTCGAACTGGCTGATGGAATCCTTGATACGGGCAATGTTTACCGGATTGTAAAGGGGGTCGCCCTGGGCGGTTATCTTGAACGGGATGGCGTTGCGCAGGATTACCTGATGCAAAAAGAGCGTAACCGCCGCCGACATGGTTAAACCCATCCGGTTAAAAAGGGCTTCGGCCTGTTCCTTGACCGGATCGTCAACTCTGATATTCAATTGTGCCATACTAATACCTCTTGCTATACAATATATAGCATCTGCCGTAT
Organism: Spirochaetaceae bacterium; assembly: GCA_031269165.1. GTDB lineage: Bacteria > Spirochaetota > Spirochaetia > Treponematales > Breznakiellaceae > JAIRNN01. The sequence goes on along the minus strand of JAISZQ010000094.1, from coordinate 1,760 downwards.
ATTGTCAAGTATTTATACACAAAGATCGCATGAGGGTTAAGCGTTATGTACGGCGTTTACCAAAACGGTGCCTGACACCCCTGCGGGGAATTGAAAATGATAAATGAAAGAAGTGCAACGCATGACCCCACCCTGTCATTGTGAGCGAGCCGTTCGTAGAGCGGGCGAAGCAATCGGCTCAATGCTTTGCGTTGAGCATGGGAAGGCAGTCTCGTCTGGATTGCTTCGCTTCGCTCGCAATGACGGGCTGCTCGCTTGTCATGAGGGGTAGCCCGTCCGCAACGACGGCGGGCATCGTCATTGCGAGGCACGTGGCGTGCCCGTCATTGCGAACCCGCAGGGTGAAGCAATCCAGAAGGCAACGCGAAACGTTTGCCCGCCTTCTCCTTTGCGTTTACCTTGTCTACAAGGGTAGGACTTATTTCATGAAGGAGCCTCCGCATACCGGCTCTACATCATCCCAGGGGAAAGCAACAAATTGCTCGAAAGTCATGTTACGCGCACACGCAACAGGGGTTAACTTTTGCTGGGCAGTTCGCGTACGGTTACGCGCACCGGCAGTGGCGGCAATGCCCCCCCCCCCGTAAGGCGGTGTTCACACGGTTCAAAGATATACGCCAACTGATACGTTTTCGTGGAACGGAGGCTGTTTAGAGCCTGTTCAGAATCTCATCAAAAGGGGGAAGTCTCCCACTGTCAACAACTTAAGAATTTTGTCCGCGGATTGACGCGGATTTTCACGGATTTAATCCGCCCGTCATTGCGAGCGGTGCGATGCAATCCAGTGTGAATGCCCTCCCCGGCTGGATTGCTTCGCCGCTTTGCGGCTCGCAATGACATCCTCACCTCTTATCCCTTAAATCCGCGCAATCTGGACCGCCATCAGACACAATCTGTGGGCCATTCTTATTATTCCGTTTGCTTAAGTTGTTGACAGTGGGAAGTCTCCCCCTTCGCTCCGGTCTTCGCCCTCCGCTATCCCCCTCTACGGGGACAAAACCATGCGGTGCATGGTGGCCAAGCGTTGCTTGGCTTGGTGGGCGTACCCCAAGCGTCCATGGATGGACGCATTACCGAAGCACACCGTAGGTGTGCCACGCCCCGGCCGGAAACCCGAAACAGGACGTTGAGGGTTGTAGGCCAGCCCCCGTAACGCCCCCGAATCACAGCGGAGGGTTGCGTCCCGTGGGGCTTTTGAATAGGCTCTTAGGAGCCGTATCGGTAAGCGGCACGCCACCGTTGCGAGCAGGGCTGGACGGACTTCTCACAAGGCCATCGACCAACGATGGCCCGCCATCGCTGGCCGGGGAATCGGGGCTTGCTGGAACGCCGTTTTGCCCGCTAACCGGGGGGCTTTGCCCCCGGTTAGCCAGGCGGAAACACGGAAGAAAATGCGAATTGGGGCGAAAAAGATGCTTCCGACCCTAATCCAGCCAAGTGGGGGCTGCCCCAAGCAGGCGGGGACAGACCTCAGCCGCAATATTTGCGCGAAAACCGTCTCTCCAACGCCTTTTTTTTCCATTTTTCCCCGCCGCACGCCGCATTTATCCGTGTTTCCCCGCCCCGGCACACCGGAAACACCCTGAAATTCGCGCTTTTTTCGCCCTTTTCCTAGTGGCGCGGGCAGACCTTTCCCTTGAGGCCGTCTTTGACCGGAGAATCGAGGCTGTCTGTAACGCCGTTTATGTCCGCTAACCGAGGGCTTTGCCCCCGGTTAGCCGGGTGGAAACACGGAGGAAAAAGTAAATTCGGGCGAAAAA
>JAISZQ010000083.1 GCA_031269165.1 Spirochaetaceae bacterium | reverse complement strand
TGGCGCGCGGTGAAGCGGGGGATTTGTCCGCAGAGGCGAAGCTGCGGCTGAAGATTCTCGATTATTACTATCGCAGTTCGGCGCAGTTTTCCCGGAGCGGGAAGCCCGATGCGGTACTGACGTGCCGGCATTTTGGAATACACAGGCCTTTGTTCTGCCGGTGGAAAGCGAGGTCTGACAAAACGCGCCTGTCTTCGCTTGAAAACAGACCGGCCGCACCCAAGAAGAAACGGCAGCCCGAGTATTCCCGCGATTTGGTCCGCGCTGTCCGGGAGATACGTAAGGAAGACCCGGCTTACGAAAGAAGCGGTTCTTCACATTGCGTCCTCTCCTTCAAGCTTAAACGCGAAAACCGCTTTTGAAAAAGTCATCGCGCGTTTCGGAACACAAATCAAAATTGTCAATGACTCAGGCAGCGAGAATATGTGCAAGGCGGAGGAGTATCTTGCCTCCATCGGCGTGCCCCCGTTTTGGACCCGCCCTTACGCCCCGAAAGAAAAGCCTTTCGTTGAGCGGTTTATCGGAACGCTCCAGCGGGAATGTCTTGACTACAACTACGCGCCGATGAATGTTACAGAACTGCGCAAGGTGGCGGACGGCTGGCTTCACAAATACCACTTCCACCGCCCTCACGCTTCATCAGGTCTCTCGACTCCGGCTGAGTTCTCTGCTAAACTGGGCGTGCCCATTCCCAGCAATGGAGTGTCCTATAGGTAGTGAGAACATACCGACCCCTTGACATTTCTTCCCCATTGTGTTAAAGTTAGATGGTGAGATTACCGATATTGAACGGGGGTATTGTTTGACTCAACTTCATGACTACAAACGGCTGGAAAACAGCGTGATCAAAAAGGTTCGTTGCTTTTTTCTCGGAGCGGCGCAGGGCGTTGCCGTATTTTTCAGCACGTTGTTCCGCATTATGGGTAGCCGTTATACCATCGTTCTTGTTCCGCATTCTGAAAAAAATGTCCGTAACATCCGCGTCTCTCTGTTTTCAATGGTGTTCACGGTTATCGCGCTGGCAGCCTTCCTGAGTACGGTGGTATGGTCGGTTTCGTCTTATGGTGAATACCGGAGCGAACTCACGGTAAAAGATTCCCGACTCAAGGACACAGAGGCGAGCCTTGACCAGTTGCGCGATGAGTTGACCGACTTCCTGCGCGAGGCTCGCAGTTTCGAGGCGACGCTTTCGGGGGTGTTCTCTTCACTTGGCCTCAAGACCCAGGGGCAGACGCTTAATCCCGGTTATTCGGGCGATCTCTCCGCATTTTTCGACACGCAGGAAACCGCCCAAGGGCGGCTCCGCGAGGCCGACGATCTGAATAATCTTGCCGGGTTTTTCGCTTCGGCGCAAGGGTCGATTCAGGAAATCGAAAATCTGCTTGAGCGGCAGGGGTCCTTGCTCACGGAGATACCCAATATTTGGCCGATCAGGGGCGGGATAGGGCATATCTCCCAGTCGTTTGGCGAAAACCCTAATCCTTTCACGGGTGAGAATTATATCCATCGGGGAATTGATCTTTCCACTTATCGGCAGGGCGATCCGGTCGTGGCGACGGCGGACGGGCAGGTGGTCAGCGTCGCTTGGGATGCGGTCGGGTTTGGCAACTATGTCATTATCCGGCATAAACACGGATTTTATACACGATACGGGCATCTGCAATCTACCGCCCGTGTCAAGATCGGCCAGCAGGTGGAACAGGGCGACGTGATCGGGCATATCGGCAATACCGGGCGTTCTACGGGGCCGCATCTCCACTATGAAGTACATATCGGTTCCGACATTGTCGATCCTGACAAATTCCTGAATATTCGTGGGAAGAATGTAAAGCGTGGCGGCTAAACCCGGTTTGAACACCATGATTGGCCCGGGAACGGTCATGGAGGGCAGTTTTAGTTTTGCGGGCTTTACCCGGATTGACGGCCACCTGCGCGGCGATGTTGACGTGAAGGGGCAGGTTGTGATAGGCGAGTCGGCGCGGCTTGCCAGCAATATGACTGGAGAGTCCATCACCGTGGGCGGGGTGGTGCGGGGCGATGTGCTTGCCTCGGAAAGCCTTGTTGTCCTGTCAACGGGAATCGTCATCGGGGACTGCGTTACGGGCCGGATCAAGGCGGACGAGGGATGCGTGATACACGGCAAGATCACGATCTGCCACGACAAGGAAAAGTGGAACGAGATTGTCGGGGAACATAAAGACCGGAGAGTGGTGAACCGTGGCTCAGATCGGTAACGCGCTGCCCGATTTTTTTAACCCTTCACTCTACCACCAGCCCTTTGAGGGCACAGAGGCGCGGCGTTCTGCCAAATCAAAAGAAACCGGAAAACCGCGTTTTTATTCGTTGCTGGAGAAACTCGCCCCCGGCGAGCGGCGGGACACGCTGGAACATATGCCCGCATCCGAAGAAATCGTTACCAAACTGCTTGACGAGGTTCATTCCGCCGGGGACGCCCTCGCCGAAAAGCCCTTTCCCGACGAAATCAAGCGGTACAAGGCCGCCGTTCGCGGCTTCATGAGTTATATCGTGGAAAACGGGTTCGGCACGGAAGGCGAGATGGGGCTTCCCCGTGGGCAAAAGCCCGGATTCAAGGGATTGCGGGGGTCGCCGGAATCCCGGGAACAAACAGTGCACACCCAGGTCAAGGTGGTTGACGAAAAACTGGAAAAACTTGCCGCCGACATCATGAGCGGCCAATTACGACAACTTGATCTGCTGGGCAGGGTGGAGGAAATCAACGGGCTGTTGATCAATATGCTGGAATGAATAAAACGTTTGTGTTGGCGCTTGTTTCGTGCGCTTTTCTTACCGCAGGGGGACGGGATTCCGCCGAGAAGACGGTTACCGTGAGCGGCGAGGTGATGCTCGTCGGCAACGTCCCCTTTGTCGAGATGATTATTCACGACACGAAGGAGCGGGACTGGTTTGTTTCAGGCGGCGACCGGGAACTGCTGAACGATTTTGTCGGGCAGGAGGTAACGGTGCAAGGCATCCCGCACGAGACGGAGTTGTCGCTTGCCGACGGCTCGAAAACATTCAAGCGTTACGCGCTCTCGCGGATCGTTATCATAAAGCCACTTGGCTAGCGGGTCGATTCGGCTAAAACGTTCGATAAAAGGATGACCAACGAGCCTTTGGCCCGCAACCACACGAACCGTCGTTTTTGCAAGCCGTTCGTGTTGGTTTTCAGGATAATAAAGAGGAGTGCCGTCATTGCGAACCCGCAGCAACATAGTTGTTGCGGCAGTTTGCCGTTAGCAGTTTACTGTTAGCAGTTTGCCGTTGGTGAAGCGATCCAGATAGGGATGCCTTCCCGCCGGATTGCTTTGCCCGCCCAACGAACGGCCGCTCGCAATGACGGGCTCATCGGATGTGCCCGTTCGTGTCGTGGTTTATTGTTTTTTATGCGTGTATCCTGTTATACGAGAGAAGAGAAGAGGTGAAATGAGATGCATTTCCTCGTTATTGTCCCCCACCGGGACTGCCTGAAAAAGATACACGCGGAAAATCGGAAACGGTTTGCGGCGGGCGATATGCTGGCCCTCTCCTTTCCGGCCGTCTACCCCGTGATGCGTCTCGAAAAGCCGCTTACCCGCGAGCAGTTGAAACGGGTCGCGCATGACTTGCGGACGGCGAGCAGGGAAAACGGCGGGCTTGTTCTCTGCGGCTCGAAAAACGCGGCGGCGGCCAACCTCACGATACGGAAAACCGGCGGCAAGGGCTTTGGCCTTGAGTGGACAATCGGGCCGCTTGTGTGGCTGCCCAAGGCGCGGTAAGCGGTGGGACCGGTTGCGGACTGGCCGTTTCGAGAAGAGGGCGGGAGGCGGTTGCTCGATATAAAGGTAACGCCCGGCGCGTCAAAAAACGAGATCCTTGACGTGCGTGAGGGCCGCCTTCGGGTCAAGATCGCCGCCGCCCCGGAAGACGGCAAGGCCAACGCCGCGCTCGCAGCCTTCTTAGCCGAAACGCTGGGCATCGCCAAGAAAAACATAACGATTGTCCACGGCGAAAAATCCCGCTTGAAAACGGTTGCGTTCGCATATATGGCGCGGTTTAACACAGATTAACCACTCTCTCAGGGCAATATCATTTCCTTTCAATCGCCAAAAAATGGCTCGATTTCAGGAATTTTTACCAACGGGCCATTGGCCTGCAACCCCACGAACAAATGCGTCATTGCGGGCAAGTCCCTTCGTCATTGCGAGCGAGCGGCAAATTGCCGAGCGAAGCAATCCAGTGCGAGGGCCTCCTCCGGCTGGATTGCTTCGCCGCTTTGCGTCTCGCAATGACGATTCTCCCCGTCATTACGGGCAAGTCCCCCCGTCATTGCGAGCGGGCGGCAAATTGCCGAGCGAAGCAATCCAGTGTGAATGCCTTCCCCGGCTGGATTGCTTCTGGAGTTTCGGGCGGGGCTTTGCCCCGCTTGTTCCGAAACTCCATGACTGAAAGTGGGGATTCGGGGGCGTTACGGGGGGCTCCCTACAGCCCTCAGCGTCCTGCTTCGGACTTCCGGGCCGGGGCGCACTCGGTAATGCATCCGTCCGTGGACGCTGAGCAAACCCTGCGGTTTGCTTAAGGTACGCCCACCAAGCCAAGCAACGCTTGGCCACCATGCACCGCATGGTTTTGTCCCCGTAGAGGGGGATAGCGGAGGGCGAAGACTGGAGCGAAGGGGGAGACGCGGCAACCTGTTGCCGTTCCCCCTTTTGCTGAGATTCTGAACAGGCTCTTATATCCCATTCGCTCAAGTTGTTGACAGCGGCTAAAACCCCAGCAGTTCTCCCGCGTGTTTCAGCGCGATTTCGCCCTCGCCGCCTGAGAGCATCCGCGCGATTTCGGCTTTCCGCTCGTCTCCCGACAGCGGTTTCACCGTCGTGATGACCCGCTCGCCCGCGCTCTGTTTTTCCACCTTGAGATGATTGTCGGCTTTTGAGGCAATGCTTGCAAGATGGGTGATACAGAAAAGTTGCTTCTGCTTCGACAACTCCGCAAGATACCGCGCCACCGATACCGCCACTTCGCCGCCGATGCCGGTATCGATCTCGTCAAAAACGAGCGTCTCGATGGTGTCGGGCCCGTTCGACGCGGGACCGGCCAGCACGGACTTGATGGCAAGCATGATGCGCGAAAGTTCGCCGCCGGACGCGATACGGGCAAGTTCCTTCAGCGGCTCGCCCTTGTTCGCCGAGATGAGGAACTCGATCTCGTCCGCGCCCCACGGGCCGTAGACCTTTTTCCCTTCTCCTTTGGGCTTGGGCTCCAGAGACACGGCAAACCGCGCCCCCGCCATCCCCAGTGCCGCGAGAATCGCCACGATCGAATCGCTTAACGCGGCGGCCTTTTCCTTCCGGCGGGCCGTGAGCGAGGCGGCGCGGGCGACAACCTCTCGTTCCAACGCCTTGATCTCGGCGGCCAGTTTTTCACGGTTTTCGTCAAGCGAAGAGAGCGTTTCGATCTCCGCGTCTGCGGCGGCGGCGTAGGCAAGTATCGCCTCTTCCACCTGCGCCTCGTTACCGCTGTCTTGCGCGTATTTCTTCTTGAGCTTTTGCAACTTGGCAAGCCGGTTCTCCACGGCTTCCAGGCGGTCGGGATCAAACGAGAGCCCGTGGCTATACGAACGGAGTTCCCCGGCGATGTCCTCGGCCTCGTAGTAGAGATCGGCGATGCGCTTTTGCAAGGGGCCGAGCGCGCCGTCAATCCCCGCCGCCGAGTCGATGAGTGAGCGGGTCTTCCGCGCAAAGTTCAGCACCGATGCGCTCTCCTCACAGAAGAAGGCCGCCCCCTGTTCCACGAAGCCCGCAAGTTTTTCGTAACCGGAGAGCCGCGCCGACTCGGCGGTGAGTTCCCGCATCTCGCCGGGCCGTATCCGCGCCTCGGCGATCTCGTCCACCGCGTATTTCAGCATATCGATACGAGTGTCCCGCTCCCACTGAGATTTTTCCGAAGATTCAAGGAGTTTCTTCTTTTCGGCAAGCTGGATAAACACCCTGTTGTACGCTGCCGCCTCGTCCGCCAGCCCCGCGAAACGGTCAAGGTAACGCCGGTGGATCTGGGGCCGCATGAGGCTCTCGTGCTGGTGCTGCCCGTGCAGGTCGAAGAGCAACGCCATGCAGTCGCCCAGATCGTGCAGGGACTGGGGAATGTTCTGGATATAGATCGACGATCGGCCGGAAGCCTTGATGAGGCGGCGCACGAAGAGTTTCCCTTCGTTACCATTGTTGCCATCGTTCCCGTAATCAAGGGGGATGTCGCGCTCGGCAAGCCAAGAGCGCACGTCGGCATTGTCCTTTGCCACGCCGATCACGGCGGACACCGAAGCCTCGTCCGTTCCCGACCGGATGATGTCGCCTCCCGCTTTTCCCCCCAAGATAAAACTCAGCGCCCCCACGATGATGCTCTTGCCCGCGCCCGTCTCGCCTGAGAGGATCGTGAACCCCCCGTCAAAACTCAGGGAGAGGTTTTCGATGAGCGCGTAGTTCCGTATCGAAAGTTCAAGAAGCATCAGGCGCCCCCGTCTGCTGGTAAGGCGGCGTGTCCTCCCCTCCCGACCAGCCGAGTTTTCCCCGGAGCGCCCGGTAAAACACCTCGCGCCCGGAGCCGATCAGCGTCGCCTTGTACCGCGCCTTTTTGATGATAATCCGGTCAAGCGGCAACAGTTTTTCCGTCAACTGGCCGTCTATCGTAAGGAGCACGCCTGAGCGTTGTTCTGCCTCGACCTCCACCGTGACCCGCTCCGTGGGCGGCGTCACAATGGGCCGATTGGCAAGCGTAAACGGCGATATGGGATTGATGATGATCGCCTCCATCTCAGGATCGAGAATCGGCCCGCCCGCTGCCGCCGAATACGCGGTGGAACCCGTCGCCGTTGACGCGATAAGCCCGTCAGACCGGAAACTCCCCAGATTGACATCGGAAATCGCGCCCCCCGCACCCTCTTTACCGTCCGGGCCGATACGCCCCCGCACGTTGAGCCGGATCACCTTGGCAATCCCCTCGGAAGAAATCACCGCGTCATTCAGCGTACACGCCTTGAAGACCGTTTCCCCCTGCCGCTCGACCCGCACCTGCAACATCATCCGCCGCGACAGCGGGGCCTCCCCTTTCACCCAGCGTTGGAACACCGGAAACCACGTAGCCCCGTCCGCTGCCGCCATAAACCCCGTCGTCCCCATGTGAATCGGCAAAATCGGCACGTTATGCGGGGCAAACTCCCGCGCCGCAAACAGCACCGTCCCGTCCCCGCCGATACTGAACACGATCTCAGGCGGAGACTGCCCCACCAGCCCATGCCGCTCTTCCTCACTCAACGCGCCCTTGTGAAAATCAAAGTACCGCGTCTCCGTCTTGACTCCCTCCGCCCGCAACCGCCCGCTCATATCCGCGGCCAGAACAGAGGTATGCGCTTGGTGCCGATTGACAATGAGAAACGCCTTCACCCCACCACTATACCGCAGCCCCGAGGGGGCTTTCAAGGCCCCTTCGGGAATCTTTACCGGCGGGTCTATGGCCCGCACCAACACGCGCAACGTAGCGTACCATTCATTGCTCTGCCCGTTTTCAGAGCAAATGTTCGTGCCTGTTCGTGAGATTGCGGGCCAAAACCTGTTGGGTTAATACTCGAGGCTGTTCCAAAACCGCGCGCGGTTAGCGTACAGTCAATTAGTTTTGGAACAGGCTCACTCTTCAAAGTTATGCTGATTTCGCAACCTTTGTCGGTTAAAAAACTAAATGACATTGCCCTGGGTATAGTCGTTCTCCTTAAGAATACCTAAAGAGGGGGAAGTCTCCCCCTTCGCTACGGCCCGTCGCTTGCGCTTAGGGTCCTTCGCTATCCCCCTCTGCGGGGGTCAGCCCCCCGCAACGCCCCCGTATCTCGGCGGGATCAAGGTGTGGAGTTTCGGAAAAGCGAGCCCACCCGAAACTCCAGAAGCAAAGCGCCGCAACACCCCCGGCACTTTGGTGTTTGGTATTATAAAGGAGAATCACTATAACCCTCCTTGCGCCTTCGCTTCCGCTTTGGCAACAGCGTGTCCAGAATCCGATCCGTAAACCGCCGGAGGGATTGGTTGACAACCTTATGTATCGGCTGTATGATTTGAGTTGGAAGAAAGCGAGGGGGATAGAGCCGGGGGTTCCGATGGAGACGGCGGAGCATAAGAGCCTGTTCAATAACCCCGCAGGATGTAAGCCTCCGCTGTGATTCGGGGGCGTTGCGGGGGTGGAACCCCCGCAGAGGGGGTAGCGGAGGACCGCAGGGCCGGAGCGAG
>JAISZQ010000006.1 GCA_031269165.1 Spirochaetaceae bacterium | reverse complement strand
GCCGAAAGGTCCGCCACGATGGAAAGGCCCAGTTTGCGCTTTACCATTTCAAGGCCGCTTGCCCAGACCCGGGCGGCCTCGTTGTTTTCCTCCGCCTCGGCCTTTTCCTCGCCCCGCAGTTTTTCTGCCACGTCTTCATCGGCTTTTGGTTTTTCCCGATAACAGTGATGGGCCTCGTCATTGATGACCATGATGTTTTTTAGGCCCATGAGGGTCGGCATGACCCGCTGGATCATCTGGCCTTCGGTTTCCAGCGTGTTGAGCGCCGCGCCCCGGCCTTGCAATAGGGAACGCCCTCCTTTGGAGAGGTTCGTCCGGTCCCGGAGCCGGAAGGCGTGGAAGTTGGTGATGACGATCTTGGCCTTTTCAAGACAGGCGAGCATATCTTCGGGTACCAGTTCCCGCCGGGCGTAGTAGCTGTCGGGATCGCCGGGGTAGAGTACCCGGAGCCGGTCTCTGATGGTGATGCCGGGGGTAACGATGAGAAAGCCCCGGGTAAAGCGTCTCGATTGGGGGCGGCGGACGGCGTTGATAGTCTGCCAAGCGATGATCATGGCCATCACCGTGGTCTTCCCCGCGCCGGTAGCCATCTTGAGGCAGATACGGAGCAACTCCGGGTTTGCCTCGGCGTTGGCGTTTTTGAGGTGTTCAAGAAAGCGGTTTTCCCGTTTACCCAACCGAGGAACAACTTCGGTGAGCCAGATGAGCGTCTCCGCCGCCTCGATCTGGCAGAAAAAAGGACGGATGCCGGTAAAGTGGTGGGTCCGCCAATGGCGCAGGAGCCGCGCCGTTTCGGGCGTTACCTTCCAGTCCCGGGAATCGGGCAGGGCCCGCCACGCATCAACATAACGGCGCACCTCGTTGATGACGGCGGTGGGGTCGTACATCTGCTCCTCGGTGGAGAGCCCCATGCCTTCGTCGAACACCAGACTGCCCTGTTCTGCCTGATTTTGGCTTTTTGGGTCTTTACGCTTTCGGGGCTTGGGAACAGGAGTGATGAACTCCGCCCGGCGGCGGTTTTCGGCAATATGCTGGGTCGGCTGGCCGTCGGCGTCCAGTTCCCAATGACGGGCGGGGCGCTGATAGGGGGAATTGAGGATTGGCCGGTCAAAAAACGCCTCTTCCATACAGATATGATAGCACAAAACGGCTCGGCGGGGTTAGGGGGCGTGTTGGCGGTTCATGAATAGTGGTTAGCGACCGCGTTGACAGACGCTTTTCATTTTTCATAAGCAAACTCGTATAGCGATATTCCATCATTTGGATTATGCGAAGGGGTTTTTCCGGTGGTATTCTAAGGGTAACAGGTGGTCCACAGATTACGCGGATTGCACGGATTGCGGAAGAGACGAGAGATAAGAGTCTTGTCATTGCGAGGAGCGAAGCGACGAAGCAATCCAGACGAGGATAGCCTTCACACTGGATTGCTTCGCTCCGCTCGCAATGACAGGTGGCCACCCGCAATGACGGGAGAACCATTGTCATTGCGAGGAGGCGGCAACATAGTTGCCGTTAGCGACGAAGCAATCCATGCGGGGGGATGCCTTCACCCTGGATTGCTTCGCTTCGCTCGCAATGACGAGCGGCAATGAGCGAGGTAATAGCCTGTTCAATAACCCTGCAGGATGCAAGCCTCCGCTGTGATTCGGGGGCGTTACGGGGGGCTGGCCTACAACCCTCAACGTCCTGTTTCGGGTTTCCGGCCGGGGCGTGGCACACCTACGGTGTGCTTCGGTAATGCGTCCGTCCGTGGACGCTTGGGGTACGCCCACCAAACCTACGCTTGCGTAGGTCCCCATGCCCCGCCGAGATCCGGGGGCGTTACGGGGGTCTGACCCCCGTTGAAGGGGGTGGCGGAAGACCATGTGGAGGGAGTGAAACGACCGGAACAGGGGCTGGAGACAGGGGGAAGGCTTTCCCCCACCTTATCTTTCAGCTTTGTTATGGAGGAAAAATGACGGAGGACGAAAAGCGGGAAGCGTATTCCACGGATATACGCAGGAATACGTTTATCGAGGTGGATTCTTTTCTTGAGCGGAAGCCGGGGCAGAATGCGGACGGTGATGTTTTTCTCTCCAAGAAGAATCAGACGGGCGGCAGGATTGTTACCGCGCTTTCGGACGGGCTGGGGAGCGGCATCAAGGCGAACATTCTCGCTTCGCTGACCGCGACGATGCTGATTGAATTTGTGCTGAAGGATATTCCGCCGCGTTATGCTGCCGAGCTGATTGTCAACAGCCTCCCCGTGTGCCGGACGCGGGGGATAAGTTACGCGACGTTTACGCTGGTGGATGTCCGCCATGACATGACGGTTCATTTTATCGAGTATGACAACCCGCCGCTCATTATTGCGCGTGAAAACCGCCTCGTTGAGCTTCCCAAGACGAAAATCCCGATAGAACGGAAGCACAAGCACACCGGTTCCGATGACGAGGCGTTGTTTTATTCGACCTATGTTGCCTGTCCCGGCGACCGGATCGTGTTCTTTTCGGACGGGGTAACCCAGGCGGGCATCGGGAAGGGGTTCTATGGCGACGGGTGGGGAATAGAACTGGCGCGGGAACATACGCTTGCCGAACTGGAACGCCGTCCGCTGATGAGTGCCCGCGATTTGGCGCAGAGCATCGTGAAGGCGGCCCTGAACGCGGATAACGGCGCGGCGCACGACGACATAAGTTGCGGCGTGGTGTCCTTCCGCGAGCCACGCGACCTGCTGGTCATCACGGGTCCGCCTTTCCACGAGGAAGACGACCGCGAGATAGCCCGTATCTTCGCGGCGTTTACCGGAACCAAAGTCATTTTAGGCGGCACCACGGCGAAAATCATCGCCCGCGAACTGGGCAAAACGCTCCGGGACCCCCTCGACTATGCCGAAAGCCCCGCCGTGCAGGTGATGGACGGCGCGGACCTCGTGTGCGAAGGCGTTCTCACGCTGGGCGCGGCGGAGGCCAATCTTACCGGAAACACGTGGCAGAATGTCGCTTTGCAGAACCCGGATTCGCCCAACAGCTTCTCGCGCGCCGCTTCGCGTTTTGTTCGCCACCTTCTGAACAGCGACCGCGTTACGTTTATCGTCGGCACCAAACTCAACGAGGCCCACCAGGACCCCACGATGCCCGTCGAACTCGAAAGCCGTCGTTCCCTCATCAAACGCATCGCCGCCCTGCTCGAAGAAAAGTACCTGAAGCAGACATCGGTGCGGTATGTGTGAAAGCGATTTGTTCGCGAGGTTCGTGACTAACGGCAAGAGATGAGAGGGCCGTCATTGTGAACGAGTCACCCGTCATTGCGAGCGAAGCGCGGCAATCCAGTGTGACGGCCTTCTTCGTCTGGATTGCTTCGTCGCTTCGCTCCTCGCAATGACGATGCCCGCCCGTCACTGCGTCCGTCAGCCGCCCGCCATTGCGCCCGTCACCCCCCGTCACTGCGAGCGGAGCGCGGCAATCCAGCGTGACGGCCTTCTCCGTCTGGATTGCTTCGTCGCTTCGCTCCTCGCAATGACGATGCCCGCCACGTGTCCCGCAATGACAATGCCACGTCACTGCGCCCGTCACCACCCGTCATTGCGAGCATAGCGCGGCAATCCAGACAAGGGGCGTTCTCCCCCCGTAGGGGGGCCGATGCTCGTTCCCTCACAACCCGCCCAAGGGCCTCCACGGCAGGTGACAACGCCTCCAGCACACCCCCTACTGATACGTCCTCTGCGACACCTCGTTACGCAACTTGTAAACACAATCGACAAAGTTTTTGTCCATGTCGCTGAACCGGTACCGTTTGCGGAAAACGAGAAGATCGCGGTAACTGTTCTCGGGGTGGGGGCACCGACGCTGAATCAGGTGAAACGTACTCAACACATTGTCGGGGACAGGCGAGACCCACATATACGTGTCCGGCAGGGAACACAAGAGGCTAAATTGAATCCCCCGGTCATAGATATAGACTTTTCTTTGCAGCGTGTCCCCCTTCTTTACCGAGAACGACTTGGAGGCCGTCATGCTGCGGTAGGGAATCACATTGTCGCCGTGGGTGAGTTCCACGAGCCGCGTCAAGTCGTCCTGCGTTATCTGGGAAAGGGCGGCGAGCGGATTCTGGGGAGACATCAGGAGGAGCATTTCAAACTCCCATATCAGTTCGTGTTTCAGCCCCTTTTCCGCAAGATAATCGAGAAAGTATTTTTCCTGACTGATGGGGTAACGGACAACGCCGATATTAAACCGTTTTTCCGCGAGGACATTAATAGTTTCCACGGAGTTCGTCTCGGATATGTCAAAAGCCATCCCCTCCTTATAACCGTTTTCGGCAACAAACTTGATAAACCCTTCCGCGATATAACTGCCACGGGGGATCGACACGCTGAACCGGTCCATCGTATCGGTGTGGGCAAGGCCGTCTATATTTTTCAGTTGATCAAGAATTTTGTCAACATAGGTGAGGAACACGGCCCCCTTGCTTGTGGGAAAAACGCCCCGCACACTACGGTCAAAGATCACAAACCCGACCGATCGTTCCAACTCCCTGAGCATTTTGCTAAGATGCGGCTGGGCTATGCCCAGATTATTGGCCGCCTGAGTAATGGACTGGGCCCGCGCGATTTCCTTAATGAGTCTTAAATTTGCAATAGTCATAGACGCCTCCTGCCAACCACCATCGTGGCGCGTTGGTCAAGTAAGATAATACGGCATTATTCCCAAAAGAACAGTATGAAAATAAACCTATCGGTATATGCCTTTTTTGGTATGGAGAAAGATAAGGGTGGGGGAAGCCTCCCCCTCGCTCCAGCCACGCAAACCCCTACAAGTTCCAAAAGGGTTTGCGCGTCTTCCGCTACCCCCGCTGCGGGTGAAACCCCCGCAACGCCCCCCGGACGGACGCAATGACGCGGCGGGGGTTGTCATTGCGAGCCGCGAAGCGGCAAAGCAATCCAGATGGGGAAGGCCTTCACCCTGGATTGCTTCGCTCCGCTCGCAATGACGGGCGGCTTGCTCGCAATGACGCGGCGGGGGTTGTCATTGCGAGCCGCGAAGCGGCGAAGCAATCCAGATGGGGAAGGCCTTCACCCTGGATTGC
>JAISZQ010000004.1 GCA_031269165.1 Spirochaetaceae bacterium | reverse complement strand
TGGTCAACGGATCACACAGATTTTTAGTTTTTTGTCCGCGAATGCACGCGAATGTATGCGAATATGCGCTGATGGGTATGTATTATTCGTATTTATTCGCGCCATTCGCGGACCAAAATTCTTAAGTTGTTGACAGGGGGAGACTTCCCCCTCCTTAACCATGCTTACGGAGAACGACGATAATGCAGGCTTCACAAGCGGTCTTCGTCATGCTCTCTAGGCAGGCCCTGGCTCTGATCGCTTCGAGCAGGGGCGCGTCTCATAAGCATAATCGTATAACGATATTCCATCTGGTGGATTATGCAAGGGACTTTTGAGGCGTTATGCTAAGGATAAGGGGTAATCGGCAAAGTATAGCGAGAGGGCGTATAATTGCCGATACGTTAAAGGCGCAATTATTGGGGCCGGTTCAACCATTCCGGTTTGGGCGGTCGTGATAACCATATAGCGAGTTTAAGGAGAACGATATGAAAGACAACAAGATGAATGACAAGAAGTACGTCCCCGTAACGGACGGGGAGGGGCTGGCCCGCGTTTTGGAAGAGGCGCGGGTGGCGCAGAAGGCGTATGCCGGCTTTTCGCAAGAAAAGGTGGACGCGGTGTTCTTTGCGGCGGCGAAGGCGGCGAACAGGGCGCGTATTCCTCTGGCGAAGTTCGCGGTGGAGGAGACGGGTATGGGCATTGTCGAGGACAAGGTTATCAAAAACCACTTTGCCTCGGAGTATGTCTATAACGCCTACAAGAACGTGAAGACGTGCGGGGTGATTGCGCGGGACGAAAGCGGCGGACTTGCCACGGTGGCCGAACCGCTGGGGGTGGTCGCGGCGGTGATTCCCACGACGAATCCCACGTCAACGGCAATATTCAAGATACTGCTCGCGCTCAAGACGCGCAACGCCGTGATCATTTCGCCGCATCCCCGCGCCAAGCAGTGCACGGCAGAGGCGGCGCGTATCGTGCGGGAGGCTGCCGTGGAAGCGGGCGCGCCGGAGGGCATCGTGGCGTGGATTGACGAGCCGAGCCTCGACCTCACCAACACGCTGATGAAGGAAGCGGACGTGATTCTCGCCACGGGCGGGCCGGGCATGGTGAAGGCCGCCTACTCAAGCGGGAAACCTGCTATCGGGGTGGGGCCGGGGAATACGCCGGTCATCATCGACGAGAGCGCGTCCATTCCGCTTGCCGTGAACTCCATCATCCATTCAAAGACCTTTGACAACGGGATGATCTGCGCGAGCGAGCAGTCGGTCATCGCGCTTGCCGCCGTGTATGAGGACGTGAAGAAGGAATTCATAAAGCGCGGCTGTTATGTGCTGAAAAAGAACGAGGCGGACAAGTTGCGGGCAATCATTCTGGTGAAGGGAACGGTCAACGCCGCCATCGTGGGGCAACGGGCGGATAAGATCGCGGCGATGGCCGGAGTGCCGGTGCCGGAAGGCGTGAAAATCTTGATTGGCGAGGTTGAAAGCACGGACAAAGCCGAACCTTTCGCCCACGAGAAACTCTCTCCCGTCTTGGCCCTCTACAAGGCAAAGACCTTTGAGGAAGCGTTAGACAAGGCGGATATCCTCGTCAAAGAGGGTGGTTACGGGCACACGTCGGTTCTCTATGCGGATCAGGACGGCGGGGCAACGGAGAAGATTCAAGCCTTTGGCGAGCGCATGAAGACGGGGCGCACGCTGATCAATATGCCCGCGTCGCACGGGGCTATCGGCGACTTGTATAACTTCAGGATGACCCCGAGTCTCACGCTGGGTTGCGGCTCGTGGGGCGGGAATTCGGTATCGGAAAACGTGGGGGTCAAGCACCTCTTGAACATCAAAATAATCGCGGAGAGGAGAGAGAATATGCTGTGGTTCAGGACGCCTGAAAAAGTGTACATCAAGCGGGGGTGCCTTCCTACCGCGCTGGACGAGCTCAAGTTCGTACTGGGCAAGAAAAAGGCGTTTGTTGTGACGGACTCGTTCTTGTACAAGAGCGGCGCGTCCAAGCCTATCACGGACAAACTCGACGCGCTGGGCATCACGCACAACACGTTTTACCACGTGGAGCCTGACCCGACGCTTGCCTGTGCCCAAGAAGGGGCGGCTGCGTTGCGGGCGTTCGCGCCGGACGTGATTATCGCGCTGGGCGGCGGGTCGGCTATGGACTGCGCGAAGATCATGTGGGTGCTCTACGAACACCCCGACGCGGACTTTGCCGACATGGCGATGCGCTTCGCCGATATTCGTAAGCGCGTCTATACGTTCCCCAAGATGGGCGAAAAAGCGTACTTCATCGCCGTTCCCACCTCCGCCGGAACGGGGAGCGAGGTGACGCCGTTTGCCGTTATCACCGACGAAAAGACCGGGCAGAAGTACCCGTTGGCCGACTACGAGTTGTTGCCGGACATGGCGATCGTGGACGCGGACCTGATGGCAAACGCGCCTCCGGGACTCACGGCGGCAAGCGGCATTGACGCGCTCACCCACGCGCTGGAAGCCTACGCCTCGGTCATGGCAACCGACTACACGGACGGCCTCGCGCTTCAGGCGGTGAAGATGATTTTCAAGCATCTGCCCGCCGCCTACCAGAAGGGCAAGGACGCGATGGACAGCCGCGAGGGTATGGCCAACGCCGCCACGATCGCGGGTATGGCCTTTGCCAACGCCTTTCTGGGGGTCTGCCACTCGATGGCGCACAAACTGGGGGCCTTCCACCATCTGCCGCATGGCGTCGCCAACGCGCTTATGATTAACGAGGTGATCCGTTTCAACTGCGCCGACGCGCCGACGAAAATGGGAACCTTCCCACAGTACGCGTATCCACAGGCGAAGGCGCGTTACGCGCAACTGGCCCATGACGCGGGGTTTGGCGGGAAGTCGGACGACGAAAAGGTTGCCGCGCTGATTGCCGCGATAGACACGCTCAAAAGCGACATCGGCATCAAGCCCTGCATAAAGGACTACGGCATCGCCGAAAGCGATTTCCTTGCCGGACTGGACGCGATGGCGGAGGCCGCCTTCGACGACCAATGCACCGGGGCCAACCCGCGCTACCCGCTCATCGAGGAGATCAAGCAGATGTACCGCAACGCGTACTACGCCCCTACGGGGAAGTGAACGCGGCGGGCCGTCGGTAGGGACGGGCCGCTCGTAGAGCGGACGGCAAATTGCCGGGCGAAGCAATCCAGCGGGGAACGCTCCTCGTCTGGATTGCTTCGGGCTATGCCCTCGCAATGACGGCATTCTCCCTTTTCAATTATCCGTTTTCCATTCGCGCACCGCGCGAATGGATAATGATAAATGGATAATGGAAAATGGTGGTGGCAGAACAGGCCGTCAGTGCGAGCCCGCCTCGCCTCCACGACAGACCGTCATTGCAAGCCGCCGTCATTGCGAGCGGAGCGAAGCAATCCAGCGGGGCTATTCCGTCTGGATTGCTTCGGGCTGCCCTCGCAATGACGGCCGCGCGGCGGTTTATGGCAACGCTCTTATACACTGCTTCCCAATTTGTCGAATTGAACAATTTAATCTTCTTGTTTTAAAAACACCACGCCACCGCTAAGGGTAAAACTACTCTCTTTGAAATCTTTTAATCTATAGGTGCATCCAATTGAAACATGTTCCCACAAAACTATTTCCAATCCAATTTCAGCAACAAAGGTTGTTGTCCAATTTACTGGTTCCATCCATTCTGTTTCGGCGATTTTGTCTGGCGTGGAACTATAAATATGATCAAACAATCTTAATTCATTAGAATGGTTTGCCCCAAATCCTATGGGTAACATGAGAAAACCGGTTACTAAATTTATTTTATACCCTAAAATCCATTCATAGCGTTCATACG
This sequence comes from Spirochaetaceae bacterium, assembly GCA_031269165.1. Classification (GTDB taxonomy): domain Bacteria; phylum Spirochaetota; class Spirochaetia; order Treponematales; family Breznakiellaceae; genus JAIRNN01. The sequence continues at coordinate 289 of JAISZQ010000004.1, read as the reverse complement.
CTCTATTACCCCTATCGTGATAATCTTCTGGTGAAAATGTTGCTTTCCCGTCTCCATCATAGGTTTGATACCCTTTCTCATACCCCGCTAAATCAGTTATAGAAAAATTCCATGTAGTGTACAGTCCCCAAGTTCCTATGGTGAAGCCTAAAGGCAAGTCCATTCTGTAACTAGTGTCTGTCTATAAAGTAGCGGCCATCACGGCAGCGGTCATAACTTTGATGTTATAACCGATAACGCTCCAGAAGACTTTTTGTCTATAATGTTTCCAGCCTTTCCAGTTGCACCG
>JAISZQ010000375.1 GCA_031269165.1 Spirochaetaceae bacterium | reverse complement strand
GCAACTCGGCAACTCGGCAACTCGGCAACTCGGCAACTCGGCAACTCGGCAACTCGGCAACTCGGCAACTCGGCAACTCGGCAACTCGGCAACTCGGCAACTTCTGACCCCCCGCCCTTAATACTATTTTGTAAAAAGCGTGTCAAGCCCCCTCTGAAAAACGTCCGCCTGTTATTTTTTCTCTATCATCTTTTATCAGAACGCGCTCGCTCTTATCCCGGCATCAGCGCGCGTCATTTTCAGGCAAAAACACAGGGAGCGCGTTCCAGAGAAACCGGGGCATCATTATCTATGATGCGGCACCGTCATTGCGGGGCAACGACGGCGCCGTTAGCGGCGAAGCAATCCAGCCGGGGGAGGCAATCATCCTGGATTGCTTCACCCTTCGGGTTCGCAATGACGAAGGGGCACCGTCATTGCGAGGCGCAAAGCAACGAAGCAATCCAGCCGGGGAAGGCAATTACCCTGGATTGCTTCACCCTTCGGGTTCGCAATGACGAAGGGGCTCGCTCGCAATGACGAGGCAGCGCCGTCATTGCGAGGCGGCGGCAACTTGCCGTTAGCGGCGAAGCAATCCAGCCGGGGGAGGCAATCACCCTGGATTGCTTCACCCTTCGGGTTCGCAATGACGAGGGGGCTCGCTCGCAATGACGAGGGGGCTCGCTCACAATGACGGGGGTCGAATGGGGTTGTGCGGTTTGTTTGTAATAAAAACGTTAGGGAAACGGTAAAGATAAGGAGAAATGGTATGAAAAGATGTTTGAGTACGAAAAAGAATGTCCTGAAACGGGCGTTTGCGGTGAGTGCCGTGTTCGGCATCGTGGCGAGCTTGTTTGTTGCCTGTGATATGCTGGTAAACGGCCTGTCCTCGGAGATGCAGAAAAAGCTCGATGAACAGACGGGCGTTGCTGCGGCATCCGGCACGGTGTGGTACTATCCCGGCGCGGCGGATATGGATATGAGCCTGTCCCCCAAAGCGGAACTGGCCCTGAGCCTGTCCAAAAAGGCGGCGGTGGCGGTCCCCGAAGATCCCTCCAAGCCGAATGGGCTTTCCGGGGCCTTCACCGTTACCTATACCAACCCGGCGGGTAAGCAGAGTACGGCCCAGTTTCCTTTTAAGGGCGGGCATTTCAACGATGACTACACGACCTTCTACCTCGACACGTCGCCGATTGCGGAGGTCCTCAACCCCGGGCTTAACCCCACGGGCACCGGTATCTTGGCGTTGACGGTTTCCGGTTTTGTGAATAACGAGGAGGGCGAACATAAGGGCCGCCCCCTGCCGCCCTATACCGGGACCGTGGACTTCGCCCCGTTGTTTCCCGGCAGGACCATCTATTTTTCCACGAGAGACCCGGTGGGGAGCCGTTCCATTGAGATACCGCTCAACGCGCCGGTTACGCTAAGCGAGACAGCGGACATCGTGATTACCGCCGGGGCGAATTACCCGTCGGGCCTCTACGACGCGCATTTTACGCTGGGGCTTTCGCCCGACAGGCGCACCCTTCTGCTTACGCCGGGGGTCGAGTTATACGACAGGGAGTTTGATTTCTCGGTTAAGATTATGGGCATTATCCCGCCCTTGAGCACCCTTGCCGCCGAATGCGACTTTGACGTGCATGTGACCAATTCGCTCGTGCTGCTGGACGGGATAAAAGACGCGGTGTGGGATGCTCCCGAAGCCGCCCGCGCCCTCGACCCGGTGGGGGACGCCTCGGCCGGCGGCTATGCGCAGCCTTCCAACGAGATCAAGGGGCTCTACCTGTTAAGCGACTTGAAGAGCCTCTACGTGGGCTTTGAGTTTGACTCTCTGGCTAACTTCTGGGAGGATGACCGCCTGACGCTGCTGATTGACAAGGAAGGGGCTACTACCGGGGACACCACCGCATCGATTGCCAATGTTACGGCCATTCCCCGGGTGTCGGACACCGCGACCCTGCAAAACGGCGAGGCGGACGTGTTGTTTGTCCATATCCCCGGCGGCTCGCGGGGCAAGGGGAACAGCGTGTTGCGGAGCAAGCAGGTCTTTGTCGAGAACGATACCACGGGGGCCCCGGAGAAGGTCGTCCCCTCGCAATACGGCTGGAAGAATCCCAACGGGCCGCCGTTCGTGGAATACCGCTTCGCGCTGGCCGACTTGGGGCTTGCCCAAGGAGACACGATTCGGGTGCTGGGTCTGATCTCGAACTACTGGGACAGCGACGGCAGTGTCCACTGCACAGACATGGTGCCCGGCGGCCTTCTTGCCGACAGCAAAAACGCGGTCTACGACTTTGACCGGGGGCTTGCCTTTACCCTGGGCACGGGACCGGCCTACACCGAGCCCAATCCGGACGATATAATACGGCCCGAAGCGCCCACCTACCTTATTGTCGCCGAGCGGGGTTCCAACGGCGTGAAGCTCAAGTGGGGGACGCATTTTACCGCCGAGACCTACCGGATATACCGCGCCGATGCGGAGGAGGGCCCCTACACGGCTCTTTCCGACAACGAAGATCCGCCCCAGCCCCTCCGCTTTGCGGGCGGAAGCGGCGCGGACTGGTCGGTATCATCGGGCCAGACCTATTGGTACAAGGTCGCCGGGGTGAACAAGGGCGGCGTGAGTCAGGCGATGACCCGCGCCGTGCAGGCAACCGCGACGGGAACGGAAATCTCCAAGTATTCAACCATAAGCATGACGAGCGGTACGCTTGACGACGGCTTCAGGGATCCGCTTGCGGCATCGTCTACCGAGTCCCTCAGTCCCGGCGGTACGGGGAACTACGACATCAAGGGGCTCTATGTTACCAACGACGCATCCAACCTGTATGTCGCGCTGGACTTCGGTTCCACCCCGCCGAGCGGCTGGGACAACTGCCGCATCACCGTGATGATAGACAACACCGCCGCTTCGACTGGCGGCTCGTCCGTGAGCGTCAACCCGGCAAAAACGACCACCTTTGACCCGACGGCCTCCATCGAAGGCTTTGCGGCGAAGGTGCTGAAGACGACCGCTTGGACACTGCCTACCGATGCGACAACCAACGCTTCGGCGGCGTGGACCAAAGACGGCTCGACTTATGTTTGGTCGCCGCCGGTCACCGTCATCAAGGTCAAAGTTCCCTTGAACAGCATCGGAAGCCCCACGGAGGGAACGGAACTGCGGGTGTTTGCGGCCTTCTCCGAAGGCTGGGATGGCGGCGAGATTATGGTACGGGATGTGATTCCCTCGGCGGCGGCGCCGGGAGTCGTGGGCGGGGCGGAAACCCTCACCATCGATATGAGCCAGGCGTTGCTCCACACCATGTTTTAAGAAGAGCGGCGGTTCCCCCACCGCATGGTTGCGGAACCGCCTTGATCGTTAAGGATTCGTTAAGGATATGGAGGATTACCATGAAAAAGAAAACGAAAAAAACGCGCGGCATGGTTTTTATGCTGATGCTGGTGGCGGTGATGACGGCGATAGCGGCGTTCTCCTGCGAGATGCCGCTCCCCGCGTACCCGTCCGGGAACGAGGGAACGACTGAGGGACTGGGCGGCGGAAAGAAGCCGCCTGTGCTGGCCGACTATACGTCGCCTGACGAATATATTCCCCCGCTGGACGCGCCTGTTGCCGATGACTTTATCCGGGGGGTGGACATCTCCAACTGCTACATCATCGAGCAAGCCGGGGGTGTTTACTATGACGCCGACGGCAATCCCGGGGACATTATCATGATCCTCAAAGAAGCGGGCGTAAACTATGTGCGGCTGCGGCTCTGGCACAACCACCAACTGGCCCAGAATCCCGGCCCCTACGCGGGGGACGGGGACAACGACCTCGTGAAAACAAAGGCCATCGCCCGGCGGGCCAAGGCGGCGGGGATGAAATTCCTCCTCAACTTCCACTACAGCGACAACTGGGCCGACCCCGGCAGGCAGCAGATACCGGCGGCATGGACGGGCTACACGGTGGATCAACTGGTACAGGCGGTCTACGACTATACCTTTGACACGATCATGGAGCTCAAGGCGGCGGGCGCGGAACCGGACATGGTTCAGATTGGCAACGAGATAACCCCGGGGATACTGAGTCCGACCATTGGAAGTGACGCGGCAAAGGTGGCCAGAGTGCTCAATGCGGGCGCACAGGCGGTGCGGCTTGCCGCGCCGGACGCGAAGATCATGCTGCACCTTGACTCAGGCGGCGATAAAAGCAAATACGAAACGTGGTTCGACCGCTTTGCCACGCATGGCGGCACGGGCGCGGGGACCGCCGAGGTGGATTTTGATGTGATCGGCCTTTCGTGGTATCCCTACTATTCGGGCCACAAGAGTATCGACGAACTTGACGACAACATCAGGAATATCATTTCCCGCTACGGCAAGGAGGCGGTCGTGGCCGAGCATAGCTGGGCGTGGACCAAGGAGTATGACGGCGACGATCTTTCGAACCTCTTTCATACGAGTCAGGAGAACCAGACCAAGATCCAACTGACCGACACCAAGGGCTATGTTACCGCGTCGGGGATCGAATTCGAGGGGAGCGGTCTGCCCGCGTCTCCTGAAAATCAGGCGAAGGTTCTGCGGGCGGTCATGGATGCCACGGCCAGTGCCGGGGGCGGCGGGGTCTTCTGGTGGGCCGCCGACTGGATCCCCGCGCCGGGCCTCAAGAGCAACTGGGACAACCAGACCCTCTTCGACTTTAACGGCAAGGCCCTGCCCGCGCTCGCCGTACTGGGCGGGCTCACCTATAGCCCCGCGCCGCCGCTTGCACCCGGCAATCTCCACACAACGGCGACGACGATTGATACTGTCGCGCTGGCATGGAATACTTCCGCCACTGCGGACACATACGCCGTCTACCGGGCGGATTCAGCGAGCGGCCCGTGGACGACGCCAATTAACGACACTATCACCGGCACCACTTATACCGATAACGACGCAAGCCTTGAGCCGGGGACACCCTACTACTATCAGGTCAAGGCGCATAACGGGCACGGCTGGGGCAATCCGAGTACGACGCTGACCGCATCGACCCTTGCCTTGACCGCTCCGGCAAGTTTCCAGGTCAGTACGTATGACACCTATTCAATCACGCTTGGCTGGACTGCCGTTTCAGGCGCGACCGCCTACAAGATATACCACGCGCAAAGCCCAGACACCCCGGCGGACAACGCCTATTCGGCACTATCCGGCGCGGACAATCTCGCCTCAGGCACTACTACCTATACCCACGACAGCCTATCCAGTAGCGAGACCCACTGGTACAAGATCAGCGCGGTCTACGGAGCCCACGGCGAGGGCCCCCTGAGCGTGGCAGTGAGTGCCACTACCGGTGCGCCTCCTCCTCCTCCAGCCTATGCCACGGTAGCCATGAACAGCGGGACGCTGGATGCGGACTTCAGCAACAGCGGCAAGGCGGCATCGTCGACGACTTCGCTTTCGCCGTCGACGACCCCGAATTACGATATTGCGGGCCTCTATGTGGCAAATAACGCAACCAATCTGTATGTAGCGGTGGACTTTGGGAGCAACCAGCCCAGCGGCTATAAGAATGACCGCCTGGTAGTGCTGATCGACAATACCGCTTCAAGCGCCGGGGGTGTAACTGATATAAAGGTGGCGACGACCCAGACGCTTACCGACAGTCCTTCAATTGAGGCGTACGCGCAGAGAATTATGAAGGAAAGCAGCGTTACCGGCACTACCGGCATCGCCTGTAACGTTACCGCATGGACGGGTGGAACTAGCGCGGAGAGTTGGCTCTATACTCCCGGTACGCCTTCGGGCGCGACGGTAGTCAAATTCTCCATCCCCCTTGCCAACATCGGGAATGTTGCAAGCGGAAATGTCCTGCGGGTATTCGCCGCGTTCTCCGAGGGATGGGATAGCGGCGAGATCGTTGTGGGGGACATTATCCCCTCCACAGGCGGGACAGTGGAAAACAGCAACAAGACCATCACCCTCGATATGGCCCAGGCCCTGTCGTACACGGTGAAGTAGGCGGAAGGCGCGTTTTTTACGGGAGGGGCACGGGAAGGCGTTGCCCCTCTTGGGCGGGGACGCCGACGGAACCAACGCGGTTCCGTCGGCGCGCCTTTTTTACCAGGTCATGCTTAATCCGTTTTCTTCGTATTGTTTTAAGGAATGGTCCCGGCTTATGAGTACCAAGTCATGTACTATTGCTTGCCACACTAACATTCTGTCAAACGGATCTTTGTGGGTTGCTTTTAAGGGCAGTTCGTGAAAGGTGATGGTTTCCAGTTCTTGCAGATCCCTTATTATAAATCCCATTTCGTTGGCGTATCTTGGGAAATCCTTTATGTTCACTTTCTCAAACGATAACTTCTTGATGCTTGCCTTGAGCGTTATTTCCCAAAAGGTTACCGTGCTGACCAATATTTCATTACTTCTCTTCGAAATAATCTCTTTTGCCGTTTTGCTTAATTTGGATGTCTCCAACGTTGCCCAGAGAAATGTATGGGTGTCCAATAAATACTTCATGCTCCAAGAAACTCTTCAAGGGAGATTTTCCCCTCCCCTTCTTCGGTAAATGACGCGATGCCATCCAAGATACCTATCTTCCTGGGTGAGTTCATGGCGTCTAGGGGCAGGATCATTGCGATGGGCTCTTTGGATTTCCCATACAATATTTCCACTTTTTCCCCGTTTCTCACCTGAAAGAGTTCGTCCGAACAATGAGTCTTTGCTTCCGCAACCGTTAATGTCTTCATAGCCTCTATTATAATACATTCTTTGATTTTGTCAATAGGTATGATGTATGAGGTTGTTCCAAAACAGGGCAACGTCATGGACGTTCAATCGCCAAAAATGGCTGAATCCCAGGAATTGTACCGCGCACCGCATGGTTTTGTCCCCGTTGAAGGGGGTAGCGGAGGGCGGCTCAAA
>JAISZQ010000322.1 GCA_031269165.1 Spirochaetaceae bacterium | reverse complement strand
CTTCCTTCAGAACATACAAAATCGCGCAAAAAATGTCATACACGTCGTCCTTTCGCGGATGCGTCACCTTCCGGGCTGACTTTAGCAGGTGTTCTATCACCGAAAACTGCCCCCGCGTGACGTCGCTTGGATAAATTCCCCTCATACTCTTTCCCCTCCCTGTTGGCTTTTTTCATTATATATCCAGTTCGGATTTTTGTAAAGTTACTAAACAGGCTCTAAGCGAAACAGTAGCCCACACTCGCATCCGGCAATGATGCCGGATGCGAAGACGCGCCGTCCCCAATCAGCAAGGAGGGGAGGGGCGCGTCATTTCTGCTAAACGTTCTTCATAAAGTTTGGGCGCAGGGGGTTTGTCCCTGCGCCTTTTTTATGGAATGACAAAAAGAGTGGATTGCGAAGCAATAGAGTGATTCTCCTTTATAATACCAAACACCAAAGCGCCGGGGGCGTTGCGGGGCACGTGGCGGGCATCGTCATTGCGAGGGCGTAGCCCGAAGCAATCCAGACGGAGAAGGCCGTCACACCGGATTGCTTCGCTCCACTCGCAATGACGGGGGAGTTGCCCGCAATGATGGGGGGCGTTGCGGGGGGCGGGCCACCCGCAGAGGGGGTAGCGTAAGACGCGAAGCGGCTGGAGCGAGGGGGAGACTTCCCCCTCTTTTGGTATTCTTAAGGAGAACGACTATAGAGGGCGGCACGGATAGTGTTTTCCGATTTTTGCGAGCCGTTTTTAATCACGCTCCCGACTTCCAAACTTGGCTGTTTTCAAACCCGTCAATGTCCTTGACGAACCGCAACCAATAATCGGCTTCTGCCTGTGACACATAGGGCCCGACGCGAACGCGATAGTAGATTTTGCCCTGTACGTCACCGTCAAAAATCACGGAAACCAGGCCGCGTTCGGAGAGACTTGCCCTTGCTCTATCCGCGCTGCTTTTTTGCGTGTAAGAGCCGATTTGCACCCAGTAAGCCGCGCCGGATTTTGGTTTCGGCGCAACAGCCGGTTTTGGAGAGGCGACGGGCTTCGCTACGGGCTTGGGCGCGGGTTTTGGCGTTTCGACAACCGGCGGTGTTCCGGTATTTCCAACAGCGGAAATCTCAATGTTCACCACAGGGGGTTTTGCCGGTTCCTCGATAATAGAAACCTGCGGCACGGAATTTTTCACGGTCGCTTCAGTCTGTTCCCCGGCGGGTTTGGTCACATCCGGACGCGAAACGGGGCCGTCCGCAGGTTTTCCCGGCGGGATAACCACGACATCAGCCGTTGGCCGCGAAGAAAACGAAGGCGGCGTGAATATCAAAATTGACGCACCGATCACGAGCATCAAAAACACCCCGGTTGACACGGAAATAAGCAGTAGTTTTTTCTTTTCCATAAAAGACCCCACGGACACGGATTACAAAAGACCCAAACTGATAAGTTTTTTTTCTATATCCGATCCAAAATTCTCCAGTACTATTATTCTACTATCGGCATTTTTCCGAAAATATTGAGCGGGAAACGTTCTTTGCGCCACAAAACGCCTGATAAGTTGCAGTAACGGGAGGCGGTCCCGTTTTTTTGCCCGCCAGAGCCGCACCGGAAGCGGTGCCCGAATGACGATGATGGTATCGAGCCGGTCAAAACAATCGCATTTGTGGAGGAGTGCCGCATTGATCACGGCCTGAGTTCCCGTGTGCGTCCTGATCCACGCATTGGCGATGCGGTTTGTTTCGGGATGAACGATTGCTTCAAGCGCGCGCAGTTCTTCCGGTTTTCCAAAAACATGCGCGCCCAGTTTTTTCCGGTCTATCTTTCCGCCCTCATCAAGAATACCATCGCCAAAACGCGCCGTAATCTCATGCTTTTTTGTCTCTATCGCCTCATGCCCCGCCTTATCGACATCAAAAACAGGAATGCCGCGCCGTTCAAAAATACGCGCCGCATAATTCTTTCCGGCACAGTACAGCCCGGTAAGACCGATGAGATTGCCCAGTTGTGTTCCCGCAGAGACGGTCATGCCGCCATTATACCACATCATACAGGGTTCATGCGCCGTTCCCAGAACAAATCGGGGCCGCTCGCAATGATGGGAAAACCATTGTCATTGCGAGGAGCGAAGCGACGAAGTAATCCAGCCGGGGAAGGCATTCACCCACGCTCAACGCGAAGCGTTGAGCCGATTGCTTCGCTCCGCTCGCAATGACGGGAGAACCATTGTCATTGCGAGGAGCGAAGCGACGAAGCAATCCAGCCGTGGAGGGCATTCACCCTGGATTGCTTCGCTCCGCTCGCAATGACGGAAGAACCATTGTCATTGCGAGGAGCGAAGCGACGAAGCAATCCAGCCGTGGAGGGCGTTCACCCTGGATTGCTTCGCTCCGCTCGCAACGACGGGCGGATTAAATCCGTGAAAATCCGCATTGCCATATACGGCACAAGCCGCGGACAAAATTCTTAAGTTGTTGACAGCGGAAAATGTTTGTTCCTTGTAATAGCATCCCTTATCTTCCGGCCCAATGGGACGGGACGCTACCCCGCAACGCCCCGCTCTCGTCTACAACTTCTCGCCGTTGCTGGCGATCACGTCTTTGTACCAAAAGAACGACTTCTTGCGCGACCGCGCCAGCGTCCCTTTGCCCTCATCATCCTTGTCGACATAGATAAACCCGTAGCGTTTGGACATCTCCCCGGTACTCGCGCTGATAATGTCGATGCACCCCCAGGTCGTGTAGCCCCACAGTTCCACGCCGTCCACGTCAACGGCGGTCTTCATCGCCTTCACGTGTTCGCGGAGGTAGTCGATGCGGTAGTCGTCGTTAATCGAGCCGTCCGCCTCCACAACATCTTTCGCGCCAAGCCCGTTTTCCACGATGAACAGCGGCTTCTGGTAGCGGTCGTAGAGAAAGTTGAGCGCGACCCGCAACCCCAGCGGATCAACCTGCCAGCCCCATTCCGAGGACTTGAGGTACGGGTTCTTCACCCCGCCAAAAAGGTTGCCCGTTCCCTTCTCACCCGTTACCGCCGGGTCAGTCGAAACCGCGCTCGTCGAGTAGTAGCTGAAGGACACAAAATCGACCGTGCCTTCGTGCAGAATACGCTCGTCATCCGCGCCCGCCTTGAGGTCAATGCCTTTTTCGGCAAGATAGTTTTTCAGCCACGCCGGATAATACCCCCGCACCTGTACGTCCGTAAGGCAATAGTTCTTGCGCTCCAGATCGATCCGCTCCCAAGTATCCTCGGGCCGGCACGAATACGGATACGCAATCGCCGACGCCACCATACTGCCGATCTTCGCGTCAGGACAAATCTCGCGGCACGCCTTCACCGCCAGCGCGCTCGCGACCAACTGGTTATGGCACGCCTGATAGCACAACGCTTCCTTCTTCGCCGGATCGTCCACAATCACCCCTGAGCCAAGAAACGGCACATGAAACGTCATATTGATCTCGTTGAACGTCAGCCAATACTTCACCTTGCCCTTGTACCGCGCAAACACCGTCCGAGCATACCGGTCAAAGAGCGGAACAATCTCCCGACCAGCCCAGCCGTTGTACTTCTTCGTCAGGTTAATCGCCATCTCCCAGTGCGACAGCGTAACCAGCGGCTCGATCCCGTACTTGCGGCACTCGTCGAACAGCGCGTCATAAAACGCCAGCCCCGCCTCATTCGGTTGCGCGTCATCGCCGTTCGGGAAAATCCGCACCCACGCAATCGACGTGCGAAATACCTTGAAGCCCATCTCCGCAAACAGCGCAATATCTTCTTTATAATGGTGGTAGAAATCGACCGCCGTGTGTTCCGGGAAATAGCCCTTGGGCTGCTCGATATTCGCTTTGATCGCCTTCGCGTCGGCAATCTCGGCCATCCGCCCTTTTCCCCCGTGCATCACATCACACGTCGAAACGCCCTTCCCGTCCTCAAGATACGCGCCCTCGCACTGGTGAGCGGCAACCGCGCCGCCCCACAAAAAACCCTTTGGAAAACCCATAATAAACTCCTTCGCACTGAGCCTGTTCCAAAACTAATTGACGGTGCGCTAACACGCACGGTTTTGGAACGCCTCCCATAATAGCACAAAACGTTGTCCACGGCAGCCCCCTTTGTCCACGTCCAACGGCCCGATTTCCGGCGATGTCATTTACTATGATAACGGGTCGGCAGGCTGGCAACACACCGCCTACGGGCACGCATATCGTCTTTCTGGTAGTATAGTCGTTCTCCTTAAGAACACCTAAAGAGGGGGAAGTCTCCCCCTTCGCTCCGGTCTTGCGCCCTCCGCTATCCCCCTCTACGGGGATAAAACCATGCGGTGCATGGTGACCCACGCAAGCGTGGGTTTTGTGGGCGTACCCCAAGCGTCCACGGATGGACGCAGGACTGAGTACGCCCCGGCCCGGAAGTCCGAAGCAGGACG
>JAISZQ010000050.1 GCA_031269165.1 Spirochaetaceae bacterium | reverse complement strand
GGGTTTCCGGCCGGGGCGTACTCAGTAATGCGTCCGTCCGTGGACGCTTGGGGTACGCCCACAAAACCATGCACCGCATGGTTTTGTCCCCGCTGAGGGGGGTAGCGTAAGAATTGCGGAGGGCGTAGGCCCGGAGCAAGTCTGGAGCGAGGGGGGAGACTTCCCCCCACCTTCTTTCTTAATAGAAGAGCAAGGAAAATTTGACTGATATGAGGTATGTGTGAAGAAGAGTAAACTTTTGGTTTTGGCTGTCGCGCTGGGGGCGTTTCTGGGTACGTCGCTCTTTGCCGATGCGGGGTATTGGGAGGATCGGGAGCGGGAGATGCGGCTGGTTTTGAGCGAGGCTTTCTACCGGTTCGTGGCGGCCGATGTCGAGGGGGCCCAGGCGTTGGTGGATCGGGCGTACGCCGAGCACTATCGAGGGGATTTTGAGCGGAATGTCCGGCAGGTTATTTCTGATGCGCGGGCGCAGAATATAGATGAGTGGTTTGAGTATGTGCGGGCTTCTCTGGGGGAAGGGAAGTCGCAGAAGGATATGCGGGAGGACTTTGACCAGCTTAACCGCTTGCTTTCGGTAACGGCGCGGCGCCTTGACGGGATAGAGGAGCCGGTTGCCTCGGCGCGAAACTGGGCAAAGACGGCCGATGAGATGGCCGCGATTCTGGGCAAGGCCGACGCGCTCTACCTTTCGGGGGATGGGCCGGGGGCGAAGGATCAGGTGGACGTGGTCTACTTCCAGTTCTACGAAAAAGTTGGGTTTGAAAAGATGACGATGAGCCGGATTTCAGGCGCGAGGGCGGCCCAAGTTGAATACCAGTTCAGCGCGATAAAAAAAGCCATCAACAACAAGGTGCCCTACGAGGAAGTGAAGGCTTCGCTGGATATGCTGGCAACGTGGTTGCGGGAAGACGCGGCGCAACTTGACGGCAGGGTTGAGAGCGCTCCTTTGGTGTTCATCGAATCGCTTCTTATTATCCTGCGGGAAGGCTTTGAGGCGATCCTCATCGTGGGGGCGATCATCGCCTATCTCGTGAAAAGCGGCAACAAGAAGCGGTGCCGTCCGGTCTACATCGGGGCGGTCGCCGCGCTGGGTGCCAGCGTCCTCATGGCCTTTATCCTCAATCTGATCACCAGCGTGGCGGGTGGGCAGAATCAGGAGTTGATCGAGGGCTTTACGATGCTGCTCGCGGTTGTCGTCCTTTTCTATGTGAGCAACTGGATGGTGGGCAAGGCGGAGAGCGAGGCGTGGGCGGGCTATATCGAGAGCAAGGTGGAAGCGTCCATCGGGCGCGGCTCGATGTTCTCCCTCGCGTTTGCGGCCTTCCTCGCGGTGTTTCGGGAGGGCGCGGAGGTTATCCTCTTCTATCAGGCCCTGCTTGCCCAGACGGAGAGTTACCTCAACATGATCTGGCTGGGGCTGGGTATCGGCCTCGTGCTGCTCGTGGTGGTGTACATCGCAATACGGGTGCTGAGCCTCCGCCTCCCCTTGAAGCCCTTTTTCTTGGGGACAAGCGCGTTGCTCTTCCTCATGTCGGTCACGTTTCTGGGGAACGGAATCAAGGAGTTGCAGGAAGGCAACGCGATTGGCGTTACGCCGCTGCCCTTTAGCGGCTCGGTGGACCTGCTCGGCATCTATCCCACGGCGGAGACGCTTTTCCCGCAGGTGATCCTGCTTGCCGTAACGGTCGCGACCTTCGTCATTCAGTTGCGGAAAAACAAAGCGCGGGCGCGCGTTGCGCGAATGGAAAAGGGGAACAGGGATTAGGGAATGGGGATTAGGTTTAAGAAGATGGGCCGTCATTGCGAACCCGTAGGGTGAAGCAATCCAGACGAGGCTGCCTCACCCTAGATTGCTTCGCTTCGCTCGCAATGACGGAGGGGCGGCTCGCTCTAACGAGTGGATCGCTTGCAATGACAGGGCGGGAGCGAGGGAAAAAATTGTCTGCGGATTGGCGTGGATGAACACGGATTAAGAACGGAAAAAATCCGGGTAATCTGTGGACCGTTATTATAACTTTGGACTTAACGGTTTTGGGACGAATGTCTTGGGGCCGAAAAAATTTTTGAAGGAGGAAGTAATGAAAAAGATTGTATTACTTCTACTGGTTATGTCGGTGTCCGTTGGGCTCGCGTTTGCGGGCGGCGGACAGCAGCAAGGAACTCGCCCGGAGAGCGCGGTAACGCCGGGCGAGGAGGCGGGGTTCACGGAGTATCCGATTGGGGACGACATCGAGCTTTTCCCGCTCAACGTGGCAGGGGTGTATTTCCAGTCGGTGGATATGTTGCCCGCGTCGGCGGGGCTTTCCGCCGCGCAGTCGGACATCCATATCGAGGGGGACATCTCGGCGATGGAGGGGAACAACCTCGGCTATGGCGCGGGCGACTTTGTGCCGTACCTGACGGTGGACTATGAGATCACGCAGGCGAATGGCTGGAAGACGAGCGGCACCTTTATGCCGATGAGCGCGTCTGACGGCCCGCACTACGGCGCGAACGTGAAGCTGAATGGCATCGGCGAGTACCACGTCAAGTTCATCATCAAGAATCCCGAAGCCCAAGGCTACGTGCTCCACATTGACAGCGAGACCGGCGTTCCGGGCCGCTTCTGGGGATCACCGCTTGTCGCCGAATGGACGTTCGTCTATCCCGGCCCGTCGTGGTAGTCTGACCTGACCTGAGCGGAAGGCTATTGTCCTAAGAACACCCGAACTGCCCGATCATGGGTAGTTCGGGCGGTTTTTTTCGAGACAGGAGGGGAGATAAGATAATAAGGCGGTGCGCCTTGCGTTGTCTGCACGTTTATGGTATTTTCATCAGAGCGATTATAACGAACCGGAGAGAAACATGGAGTTGTCCTATACCTATTGGAAAGACGAAGGATGGTTTGTGGGTCATCTTGACGACTATCCTGATTACAACACGCAAGGGGAGATCGGGGGAATACCCCTGTGAGGAATTCGAGGATATGTTGCGTTCAATCTATGAGGACATAAAAACCTGCGATTTCTCCTTTGTCCGCCATCACGGGAAAGTAAAGGTCGCGTGAAAAGAACGGATCTTATCAAGAAAATCACGAAACTTGGCGCGGTGCTTGTACGGCATGGTTCAAAACATGATTGGTATTTCAAGAGAGAGCCCAATGTCGGTGCCCACGGCGAACAACCGATTCACGCCATAAGGTAAGAGGCAAGAGATAACGGATAGGGGAGCCGATCTATTATCTCTTATCTTTTGAGCCTGTTCCAAAACTTGAGGTTTTGGAACAGCCTCTTTTATCTATTTTAGGTGTCTATGTTACAGATTTTTATTCAGGTTCTAGAATTCTCGTTGTCGGCGGCGATTGTCGTGGGGCTGGTTTTCGGCGTGTGTTTGCGGGGAAGGCCGGCCAAAAAGGAAAAGCGTGCCCTGCTTGTGGCGGCAGTTCTCGGTGTGGCGGCGGCTTTGACCGTTGCCATTCTCCGCCGGACGACCGCATGGATTAACATGGGATTTTGGTCAACGGTGGGTATGCTTATCGCCCTGGCAGGTAGCGTTCTCTTTCTTTTCAGAGCGGGCGCGGAAACCGGGCAGAAACCGGGTGGACGGCGCGTCTCCCTCGTAGGCGGCGCGTTGTTCATCGCGGCGGTGCTGTTTTATACCTTGCCCAAGGTGTTTCTGATTCCCAGCAGCTTTCTTACCGCCGAGGAAAGCGCGGCAAGCACCGAGTTTCTTTTCAAGTGCGCTTCGTATCTGGCCGCGATGCTTTTTGTGGTGTTGACCGCCTCTATCACGGGGAAAACGGCCCTTTCCTATAACCCCGTCCAATCCCGCCCGGCACATTCCGCCGATGTTGCCGGACAGCCCGCACGGGTCAAGACCGGTGTCGACGTGGTGAAAATGGGGTGCGCGCTTGCCGTGGTGATCGAACTGCTCAACAACATGACGCAGATTGTGCAGTTTTTATTCGCTCGCCGGGTCATTCCGATAAACCGCGATGTGTTTATGGCCGTGGCGTTTCTGCGGAATAACAGCGTCATCTTTCTCTTCGCGGAGATCGCCGCGCTCCTGATGTTTGCGGCCGCCGTTTTCATTCTCGCGTCTTTGGAAAAGCGTTCGAATGTTGCGGGGAATCCGGCGGAAAGGCGGAAGGCTCTGGCCCTGTTTCGCGGGAAGCGTCGGCGTTTCGCGTTCATAACGGTGCTGGCCTGTTTTTCGCTCGTCACCCTCACCGCGTTAAAAGCATGGACGGAGAAAACCGTTTCCCTGTCGCCGCCCGAATCCTATCTCCTTGAAAACGGCGAAATCTCCATCGGCCTTGATCAGATTTCGGATGGCCATCTGCACCGTTTCGCGTGGACGGCAAGCGAAAACGTCGAAGTGCGTTTCATCGTCATCAAGAAGAACGAAACGTCTTTTGGCGTGGGCCTTGACGCCTGCGACATCTGCGGCGCGACCGGCTACTACGAGCGGAAAGACGACGTGATCTGTATGCTCTGCGACGTGGTGATGAACAAAAACACCATCGGCTTCAAAGGCGGCTGCAATCCGGTGCCGCTCGCTTACACGATCCACGAAGGCAACATGGTAGTCCGTTGCGAAGACTTGGAGAATGAGCGGAGCCGGTTTCAATAGCCACCTGCCGCGGAGGCACGAGGGCGCGGCGTTTATTGATGTGCTGTCAATGGCGAAGGAGAGAATATGGCGGAAAAGCGATTAATGACCATGGATGAGAAGTTTGCTGTTCTGATGAAAGTCGATGAGCAACTAAAGGCTGGTAACAAGACGGAAGCGGTACGAATGACGCTGGAGTTACCCATGCCCACGTACATTGCGAAGGTGGTAAAGCAATATTTAGGCGCGGACTTTCTTGTAAAGGGCGGGTATAACTTGGCGGAAGTGGAGGCGGAGTTTGGACCTGATTGGCTTACTTGCGAAACAAGGTAAAGAATACGAGAATAAGAGGGACGCTATCAATGGCGAAGGAGATACTATGGCGGAAAAGCGATTAATGACTATGGATGAGAAGTTTGCTGTCTTTAAGAGGGCCGACGAGTACCTGAAAATCGGCAACAAGGCGGAGGCGAATCGAATAGTGCTGGAAGAAGTACCCATGCCCACGTACATTGCGAAGGTGCTAAAACAATATTTAGGCGCGGACTTTCTTGTAAAGGGCGGGTATAACTTGGCGGAAGTGGAGGCGGAGTTTGGACCTGACTGGCTTACTCAATGATATTTTTGTCGGCGCGTATCGTATTGGTGAAGGCCGCAAGGGGTTTGCGACATTTGGCAAGGAACAGGAGGGACGAGTATCTTACGAAAATGGCATCGCCCTCGCGCTTGCGGCTTTTCGGGAAGCGCAACAGAGCGGGGATACGCAAACGATTATCCTTGCCGAGCTGGTTTTTTTGAATCAGGAATTGCAATTTTGCAATAAGGCCGATGCCGAAACAATAAACAGTCTGAATCACGCGATTCACGACTTTGGCGACGCGATGCGGTCAATCGAAGCGGTGGAGGATGTTGCAGGGTATAAGATTGCCGAAAAGACTCATTCCACGGATCCGAAAAAGTGTGTGGAAGGGTTCCCGGCGGATGTGTTTCATCAAGCCTGTAAATCCCATCTAACCCGGATCCGCAATATTATTCGCGCTCCCGGTATTGCCATGCTGGAAAAGGCTCTGCTCAGGCAACGGGCACTCAATATAAAGGCGGCGCAAGCCGCATATATCGAAAAACAGCGGAAAGCGCTTGAAGATAAGGGATAAGAATATCGTCATTGCGAGGTCGCGGCAAGTGTCGGCTTGCCGCGGCCAACCTCCGTCGGCGACGAAGCAATCTAGAGGAGGCGTTTCCCGCTGGATTGCTTCGCTTCGCTCGCAATGACGGGCAAGGGGAGAGGTGAGTGTGGGGGCGTCTTTGCGAGGTCGCGGCAACTTGCCGTCAGCGACGAAGCAATCCAGAGGAGGCGTGTTCCGCTGGATTGCTTCGCTTTGCTCGCAATGACGGGCACGGGGAGAGGTAAGCGGTGAGCGTGGGGGCGTCTTTGCGAGGTCGCGGCAACCTGCCGTCAGCGACGAAGCAATCTAGAGGAGGCGTTTCCCGCTGGATTGCTTCGCTTTGCTCGCAATGACGGGCAAGGGGAGAGAGCATTTTCCATTCCCCGTAGGGGGCGTTCTTGGGATGTCTACGGGGGGCGTTGCGGGGGAACTCCCCCGCTGAGGGGGGTAGTGGAAGACCAAACGGAGGGAGGTGCGGACGCGCCGTTAGGCGTGGACGTATCGACCGGAGTGCGTGTCTGGAACGAGGGGGGAGACTTCCCCCCAACTGAATGGTTTTTATTTGAACTGGAGGATTGTATGTTTTGGCGGATGTTGGCTGGGGCGTTGTTCCGGCAGAAGGGGAAGATGTTGTTTATCGCGCTGACGGCGGCGCTGGGGGCGTCAATCGCGTCGGCGATGCTGGGGGTGTCGTTCGATATTGGCGATAAGTTGAACCGCGAGTTGAAGACCTATGGGGCGAATATTATGGTGTATCCGCAGGGGGCTTCGCTGCTGGGCGATCTCTACGGGTTGAGTGAGGATGAGACGGCGGACAAGTATCTGCTTGAGGCGGAACTTGGCAAGATTAAGACGATTTTCTGGGCGTTCAATATTGTTGACTTTTCGCCGTTTTTTTCGACGAAGGCTACGATTAATGGGAACGGGAACGCCGAGACGGTGCGGGTTGAGGGGGCGTGGTACAACCATCATCTCGCGTTGCCGACCGGGGAGGAGACGGACGCAGGGCTTATCAGCATGAAGAACTGGTGGGACGTGGACGGGGGCTGGCCGGAACATGACGGCGAAGTTATCGCGGGGGCGGAGGCGGCGCGGCGGTTTGGGCTGGTTCCCGGCGATGTGGTTACGCTGGAGGGCGTGGAGGCGGCGCGGACGTTCACGGTGAAGGGGGTGTTCAGTTCAGGGGGCGACGAGGACGAGGCGATCTTTACGACGCTGGCTTCGGCGCAGGCTTTGGCAGGAAAGGGCGGCAGGGTGAGCCGGATTGAGGTGAGCGCGCTCACGACGCCGGACAACGAGCTTTCCCGCCGGGCAAGTGTCAACCCGCAGGGGCTTTCCATTAAAGAGTGGGAGCAGTGGTACTGCACGGCCTATGTCAGCGCGATTTGCTATCAGATTGACGAGGTGTTGACGGGTTCCATTTCGAAGCCGGTGCGCCGGGTCTCGGAGTCGGAGGGGGCGATTCTGGAAAAGACGACGCTGCTCATGGTGCTGATAACGGCACTCTCGCTTGCCGGGGCTGCCCTCGGCATTTCCAACCTCGTGACGGCCTCGGTGCTGGAACGTTCGGCGGAGATCGGCCTCTTTAAGGCCCTGGGCGCGACGGAAGCGCAGGTGATCGGCCTCGTGACGGCCGGTGTCGTGGCGGCCTCTCTCGCGGGCGGGGTTCCCGGCTTTCTCGCGGGGTGCGGTTTTGCGAAGATCATCGGCCAAAGCGTGTTCAACTCAAGCATCACGATCCGCGCCGCCGTGATCCCGCTTGTTACATTGCTTGTTTTGTTGATGACGCTGGCCGGATGCCTTCCCGCGATGCGTTCTCTCGTCAAGTTGCGCCCCACCGAGACATTGCACGGGAGATAGGCGCCCCGCAGGGGCTTCCCTTGGGGGTGGCGCAACGAGAAAGAGTGGCGGTGTCCCCTGTCAACAACTTAGAGCCTGTTCAGAATCTCATCAAAAGGGGGATCGGCAATTTGCCGCGTCTCCCCCTCGCTCCAGCCGCCTGCGCCGTCTTCCGCTACCCCCTCTACGGGGACAAAACCATGCGGTGCATGGTTTTGTGGGCGTATCCCAAGCGTCCACGGACGGACGCATTACCGAATACGCCCCGGCCGGAAACCCGAAACAGGACGTTGAGGGTTGCAGGCCACCCCCGTAACGCCCCCGAATCCCGACTTTCAGTCATGGAGTTTCGGAACAAGCGGGACGTAGGCAAACGTGTTTGCCCGCCCCGCCCGAAACTCCAGAAGCGGGCAAAGCCCGCGACCGAATCACAGCGGAGGCGGACATCCTGCGGGGTTTTTGAACAGG
>JAISZQ010000018.1 GCA_031269165.1 Spirochaetaceae bacterium | reverse complement strand
GGAGACAAAACTCGCCCTCTTCGAGGCTCTTGCCAAACTTGAAAACTTGGGTAAACTAAAGGAGCGCGCTTCTTAATTGAGACTGAAAAGAAACGCCTTGGGCTTGGATTTTTTATTTTAACGTACCTGCATTTCAGTTAGATTTTATTTCGATGTACTACGTAGAGTACGGAAATAGAACTCCTTGCCAAACCGGACATTTCACCGGAAACGGAACAAAAGGTATATGATTTCTTGAAAGATATAATTATCATCCCGCTTTCCGATGAAATAAAGCGCGAAGCAATCGCCATTCGCCGTGATGGTTCACCCCGTCCTAAACTGCCCGACGCGATAATCGCGGCAACTGCCGTTGTGTTGAACGCGAAACTCGTTACCGCCGATGAAAGACTCTGCCGCCTTATGTGGTCGGGTTTTGACGCGGTTCCCGTCTTGTAAACCGCCGCGATACTCGAATACGTTTTTTTGTCCGCGAATGAACGTGGATTTACGCGGATAAGCGCGGCGAGCCACTCGTCATTGCGAGGGCACGGCCCGAAGCAATCCAGACAGAGAAGGCCCCCGTATGGATTGCTTCGCCACTTCGCGGCTCGCAATGACGATGCTACCACGAACCTGTTCGTGCTGCCCCGTCATTGCGAGGGCGTAGCCCGAAGCAATCCAGACAGAGAAGGCCCCCACACTGGATTGCCGCGCTTCGCTCGCAATGACGATGTTACCATAACGCGCGTCACCCAATCCACGCGGCTATCCATTTCCCGGCAAGATCCTCGGTTACCGTTACGCTGATGGTATGCGCTTCCCGCAAGACTTCGACCGGCAGATCCGGGGTGTAGAAGTCCGCCGAACACGCGCCGGAATGGAAGGGGCCGGTTCCGAGGCAGTCCGGCACGGTGAGGCAACAGGGCGTGTCGGCTTTCATGATGAGAAGGGCGTGGATCAGGGGGTTGCTCAGGGGCGGCTCCACCACCGTCCATGTCAGGGTGACGGGCTTGTCCGCGAAGGTGTATTCTTTGCCGTCAATGGTGATGCCCCGGCAGTCCGAGCCGCTGAAGCCTGCCACGTTTCCGTCTTTGTCGAGGCGGTAGCTCAAGGTGTCCGTTCCCCGGTAGCTTATGCGGTGTCCCCGGATGTATTCCTCGGCAAGGAGGATGTCCACCGGAGGCAGGGTGCGGCCCGCCAAGAGCGCGCGGTCTTTTTCCTCGTCGCGGAAAAAAGAACCGTACCAGTCCTCGGTGAACCGGCGGTAGTGGTTGGCCAGCGACACGGTCCCGTTCGGGAAGGTGTTCATGACGTAGCGCGCGTCTTTTGGCCTCGACCGGGCCTCGAGGCTGCCGGGGCCGTATGCGCCCAGGGTATGCAGCACGGCGAAGAGGGTGGATACATCGTCGCCTGTGGAACCGGACTGGTCGTCCCGCAACCGGAATCCGAAATACGCGGCCGCGCCGCCTTCTCCCGCACCCACATACGTTTTGAGGGCCCCGATGGTGAGCCCGTCCGCAGTCGCGACCGGTTCCGCCTCTCCGGGGCTCAGGGCGTACACGTGGTCGGGCAACAAGTCCGTGAGGATCCGCATCGGCGGGATTGCCGCCAGGGGGCCCCGGAAAACGACGTCCGTGTCGGCCATCAATCGCGGCCGGCTCAGGGGCTCTACCGCCTTGAGGCCGAAGAGATCCAGAAAGGCCTGGTGGACATCCGTGTCCGCCGTTTCTTCGTTCATGACCGCCGGGGCCGCCATCCAGACCAGTTTGCCGCCTCTGCGGACAAAACCGGCAAGCAGTTCCAGCGTCTCTTGCTTGACAAAAGGTTCAAAGAGCACCACGACGCCCCGGTACTTCCTCCCCAGGATTTCCAGCCGGTTATCTTCCGCGATGCGCCCGTACTGGAGCAGTTTTTCTTCGGTGATGTAATTCCCGTAACCGTACTGCACCATCCACGATCCGAAACGCTCCTCAACATAGTTGAGTTCCAACGGATAGAGGAGTAGCACGTCGGTGTCCCGATGCGCCATGCCCTGAACCAGTCCGTGGGAGAGGCCGCCGGTCGCAATGCCGTCCGTTTCCGCCGTGCCGTACACTCTTCCCACATTCCGAACCCGCCTTAAGACTTCGTTCGGGCTGCCCCAGCTCGCGCAATAGGCATACGGGAAGCGGTTAAGAACGCCAAAGGAACACGCCAGCGCCTCGGCATAGTAATCCCGGTCGGTATTTCCCCCTTCGGGGTGATCATTTCCCGAACCGGTCAAGAATTCGTTCCACCGGAAGTAGTCGTAACAGGCGGCGGTATTCTCCCTGATGGAACTGGACCAGACATAGGACGGCGTATAGTCGTAGCGTTTTTCCCGTGCGGCAGAACCCGGCATCATGGCGGAAAAACGGTCTTCCTCGAAGTAACGGTCGCAGGTCGGGGACTCCTGCCAGGTTGCGTGGGCCCTCGTCATGATCGGCGCGCCGAAGAGTTTTTCCGAATATTCAAGGGCGTCCACGCTGAGATCCACCACCCGGCGGGACAGCATCTCAAAATAGCGTTTACGGAAAAGCCATGTTTCATAGATCCCCTGCGGGTCTTTTCCAAAGACGTGCTGGGAAGCCTCGTTGTCCCCGTGCTGGTGATAGGGAAAATACACCATATATTTGAGAAAATTCCGGTATTTGTCCCCGTAACGCCGGGCAAACTCATTGACAAGAGCGGGCGTAACATACCGGGTCGTAATTTCCGTCGGGCCAAAATGGTTGATCAGGTCCCAGTCAAACTGGATATGCATCTCGTCCGAATAATACCCCTGGTAACGGATTCCGGCGTCCTTATGGGCACGGATGACCTCGCGTGTATAATCTGCGGCGGAGGCATCAAAGTAATCCTGTTCAGGCGTCCGGTACACCGCCACGATCAACGCCCGCTGCTTCCCGCTCGCGGTGTGACCGCTCACCCGCATCTTCCCATAGCCCCAGCCTGAACCGGTAACGGCAAAGGAACCTTCATCAATGGCAACCGCAACGCTTCCCGATATATCATCAATGGCGTTTTCATCCACATAGTAGTAGGCCGAATTGCCTATCCGTTCTTCGTCAAAAGCCACGGCGTGCACCCGTTCCAGTTTCAGCGTGATGGGGCCCTTGTTGTTGTACCATTGCCGCTGGAGCGTCATCGTCGTATCGAAAACGCCGCCCTCCAGAGCGCATTCGTGAAACTGCCAAGAAAAACCGGTGTTGTCGTGCTTTTGGGCAAACCCCCCGCCTATATCGAGCGGCGAAATGAGGGAGGCCCCGAAGGTCATGCCCGCTTTGAGCGCGTAGTCATGGATGACCTTGAACGCCTTGATGGTCTTTTCGCTCCCCGGATAATTTTCGCGTGTCGTGCCGCCGAAAAAGAAGTCGTAACTGACCTCTACGCGCTCCGCGCCCTCGAGCCGTGCGTTTTCACAGAACGACTCAAGCGTCGTGCCGGGCGGATAGAGCCCCTTCTGCTCGCCTGAAAAACCCCGTTCCGCGTCATCAAAGAGCGGCTCCCCGGGTTTTTCAATAATACGATCCAACTGCTTCTCGTCAGTCAGGATCAACACATGATGCTTGTCGAACAGGCGGAACACGCCTCTCTTTCTTATAACGTCCATAAATTCCCCTTTGCTTTAAGCGCACTATGACAATCGGTTCCGGTCAGGCTTTTATCGCCCCCGAAGTAATTCCCTCGATATAGAGACGGGATGTAAAAATGAACAGCACCAAGAGGGGTATGGTGGCAAAGACAAAGCCCGCCACCATGGATCCTAAGTCCACAGTTCCCGTCATGGTCTGGAACACCCGAATCACCACATTGATAACCTGTTTGCTGTTATTTTCAATGACCAAAAGTGGCCAGATAAAATCGTTGTAAAAGGCCACCATATTCATAACCGCAATGGTGGATAGGATCGGCTTGGACAAGGGCAGGGCTATTTTGACCAGGGCCCTTAATTCGCCGCAGCCGTCCATCCGGGCGGATTCAAACATCTCGCCGGGCAGTTGCGCTACGCTGGTTCTGCAAAGCAGGATGCCGAAAATCTGACCCCCTGAAGCCCAGGGCAGAACGAGGGCCCACCACGTATTGTACATGCCGTATTTTTGCACCAGGGAATACTGGGGCGTGAGGAGCAGTATTCCCGGCACCATCATAAGGGCGATGACCGCCATATATAAAAAATTCTTTAAGGGGAAATTGAGCCGCGCGAACACATAGCCGCTCATCATACAGAGGGCCAGGGTTAAGGCGGTCCCCGCGCTGACGACAAGAAGGGTATTGATCATATTGGGAATCAACATGCCGATTGCCTTGTTATAATTCCCCCATTCTATCGGGTTCGGGAGGGCGAAAAAGTCCCCGTATATCTGTACGGTCGATTTTAGCGAAAGAAAGAGCATCGTAAAGACCGGAACAAACGTCAACAACAACAGAACAAGAGCAATGAGAAATACGACGATTTGAAACCAGGGGATCCTGATTGATGGAGTGTGTTTCATGGTTTCCTCCTAATCCGAATTCGTTTTTATTTTCATATTCAACAGGGTGCCGATCATGGTAAACACAAACAGAACGAGGCCCAGGGCGCAAGCATAGCCAAAACGGCCAAACTGGGTTGTGTTAAAGTACAGTTCCAGCCCCGGCACATAGGTACTCGTGCCCGGCCCCCCGCCGGTCAAGAGATAGATGCCGCTGAAGTCCTGAACAGAATTGATGAAGGCAAGAATGAGCAACACCTTGACCTGGGCCATCAGAATGGGCAGTTGGATCCGGAAAAAAATCTTGCCCCTGTTCGCGCCGTCGATCCGGGCGCTTTCCAGTATACCGATATCGATGTCCATAAGGCCGCCGTAGAATACCAGAAAGGGAAGCACCCCCACAAAGGGAAAGCCCACGAAAAGAATAGACCAGAGGGCCCATTTTTCGTCTCCCAGCCAGACCTGCTGGAGGTTCTCAAGACCCATGCGGCCCAAAAGCTGGTTAAGGAGGCCGATGGTCGGATCGTATATCTGCTTCCACATGAGGGCACCTACCACGCCGGGCACCACCATAGGGAGCACAAAGAGCAGACGAAAGACGGTTTTCTGGAGGTCAAATTTCATGGAAAAGATAAGCCACGCCGTGAGAAGCGGGAATGTCATGGTTTTGAGAACTCCAGCCGCCATAATGATAAACATATTCTTGATGCCCGTGAGGAAATACCCCTCGGTGATCATGAGCCTGAAGTTATCAAGCCCCACAAAATGCATGGTACCCCACGTATTCCTGTCCCATGACCAGTCGGTAAAGGCCCGTGTGAGGGCGATAAACACCGATGAATAATTGAAGGCAATCAACAGCACGAACGTCGGGATAAGCAGGATATAGGCGATCTTATGCTGATTGAGGAGCCTCCCGGCACGGATGATGACGAGCCTCGTCCGGCCTATCCCCAGAAGGAGAAAGACCGCCCCCACGGCGGCGAAAACCACCGCCAGTCCCCCCAGCACGGGTTTGAGCCCCTGCATGATCCCCACTCCGGCAAGACCGGTGCTGGAGAACCGGAACACAAAATCCCCCAAGCCGGTGAAGTAAATCGCTTCCCCTACGGACATGAAGTTGGTGATGCTGTTATCGAGCCTCGTGGTATAAATTTGCCGATTGTTTTCATCAAACAGGTAGAGGAACCGTTCCTCGGTACCCACGACGATGTAATTGCCCTCCGTGTCGCTTCCCACCGCCCGCCCGGTAACGGCGAAGGATTCGGCCGGACTGCCTCGGCGCAGGATGCGGAGGTCCTCGTCCAGCACATAGTACACCCCGGCTTTGTCCAAGGTTAGGAGCCGGTTCCCTTCGATCCTCTTGAGATCCACCAGTTCGTACTGCAATGAAACCCGGTTGGTTTCCCTGCCCTGACGGTCTATCCTGATGAGTTCCCCCTGATTATCGGCCAGGAATATGCCCTCGCCGTCAGAAGAATACAGGGCGCCTTTCATGCGAATATTGTAAGAAAAATTGCTTTTCTGTTCCCCGTCGGCGTTGTAAAGCAGAATATTCTGTCTGCTCGTACCGGTCCCGGCTGAAATCAAAATCTCCCCTTCATCTTCGGTAACGTCAATATTGAAGATTCTCCGTTCCACATTGATCGTCAAGAGGAGTTCTCCGGTGTCAAGATGAAGGACATAGAGGTTGTTGTCCTCGTTACCGGCATAGAGGGTACGGGAATCCGGGCGAACCACCAGCTGGCTGAAGGGCCCCCGGCCCTGGACGGACCACCGGCGCGTTCCGTCCGGGGCAAAGGCGATAAGCTCGTTGTTATAGGTTCCGACGAGCACCATGCCGCTTGCCTCATCCCCGCCCAGACAGTTATTCTGTTGCCCGGTCGTAAAAGGCATACGTTCCAAGATGTTCGTAACACGTCCGGCATGGCGGTTTATCCCGATAACCATGCCGCACAGCACCGCGCATAACCCGGCAAACATCAGAAACCCTTTTTTGTTCATTCCCGTACTCTCCAGCGTTTTCGGGCTATTGGCCCGTAGGCGCGTTCTGGGGATTCCGCAGATCGTTCCGGCTTATTTTAAATATGGCCATAGCCTGATCCAGGTATTGAAGGGTTGATGCCTTGTGACTGGACAGCCACTGATCCACTGTGGTCCTGCCTGAAAGGTAGTTGTAGGAATAATCATAGAACGCCCGCAGGGCTTCCTGAACATCCCCGATACCCCGGGCCACCCCCGCACCGAAACCTTTTTGAACATTCCCGATAAAGGAAAGATTATCAAACATCGCCTGATAATCCGGGGGCAGTTCCACACCGTACACCAACGGAGGACCGGCTACCGCTCCCCCTGCCTCAAGGCTGGCGGTAAGATAACGGCTGTACCCGGCTTTGGACGAATAGTACATCAGGAAATCCATCACGAGGTCGTTGTGGGCCTTGTCCTTTTTTACTACCCCCAGAAAGCCTTGACCAACTTCTATGGTACGAGCCTTCGCCTCGATACCGGGGCCTTCCATGCTGGGCATATTGAAGGTTCCCAGTTCAAACTTCATTGCCCCGCTTATGGCTTGGTTGTTGGATTCGATAGCCTGGCCCTTGGCGAGTTTGGCCATGTCGTTCTTAAACTGGCTCAAGCCCCACGCGCCGTTTACCATCATGGCCGCCTTCCCCTGATAGAAAAGCGGAAGCGCGTCTTTGGTCCCGAAGAAGGCGTCGCCCCCCGCATATTTGGGGAACACCTTGGCAAAATTCTCCCATACCGTTCGCATACCCACGGCATCCGGCTTGTACTGGCCTTCCGCAACCGCTTTATAGAACCGTACCGGATTCTGGTTCACCTTCCATGCATCATCGTTGTAGGGGTCCGAAGGATCGTACTTCCACACCCCATCAATATCGGGATCGTAGAGATAATCCCCACGCTGGGCCCGGGTTGTATTGATCATGGAACGGGTTGTCTGGTCCGCGTAGATCTGGGCAAGCCAGCCCATCTCCATGGCCCAGAAGCTGTTAAAATCCCCGGCGATAGAAATAGGCTGATACCCCGCAGCCTGGAGTTTTTCGCATACCGCGATAAGCTCGTTCCACGTTTTAGGCGGCTTGACCCCTACTTTGGCAAAAATGTCCTTGTTGTATTCCCAGAGCACTTGAACCGATTCCAAGTTGAGGACTATCAAGTCCTGCCTGGCCAAGTCCACAGTCTGGAGCTGGAAGTTAAACTGATCCCGCCACCTGCCGTTGGAATAGGGGCTTTTCTGGTCTACGTATTCCAGAAAATTCACCGACTTGCCGGTGGCCGAAGACCATGCCAGGTTGACATTGACAATATCGGCGTTGGGATTGGACGTGGCAAAAATATTGTGCAACCATTCGCCGTACCCTTCACTGGGCTTGAGGTCGATGACAATAGTGACATCGGGGTGCAACGCCCGGTATCCGTCCGCCGCAGCCTTCCAGCCTTCCTCATCGCCGATTTCCGCCCATGTGTTGATGGTAATGGTCTTATTCGCCGCCGGTGCCGCGCCGCCCTGCTGTCCGCCCGAACCCTGCTGGCCCCCGCCGGCAAAGACCAAAGAAAACCCCAGCGCCAAAAGCGCCGCTAAACTGAACAAACGTTTCATACTTTCCTCCATAACTAAAAGATTTATCATAATACATCTGTTTTAAGAAATTGAAAATGGATTTTTTTTAATTTTATCAGTAAAAAGATGGACAAAACCGAACAGGCCGAATGTCAGAGCGACGTCATTTACGTTCCATTGCCAAGAACGGTCGAATTACAGGAATTTTTACCAACGGGCTTTTGGCCAACAACCACACGAACCAACACGAGCAACCTGTCATTGCGAGCCCGCCTCCCGTCATTGCGAACGTAGCGAAGCAATCCAGTGTGAGGGCCTTCTCCGTCTGGATTGCTTCACCCTTCGGGTTCGCAATGACGGCTCTGCCACAACCACACGAGCCAACACGAGCAACTTGTCATTGCGAGTCCGCCTCCCGTTATTGCGAGCGGACTACCCGTCATTGCGAGCGTAGCGAAGCAATCCAGTGCGAGGGCCTTCTCCGTCTGGATTGCTTCACCCTTCGGGTTCGCAATGACGGCTCTGCCACAACCACACGAGCCAACACGAGCAACCTGTCATTGCGAGTCCGCCTCCCGTTATTGCGAGCGGGCTACCCGTCATTGCGAGCGTAGCGAAGCAATCCAGTGCGAGGGCCTTCTCCGTCTGGATTGCTTCACCCTTCGGGTTCGCAATGACGGCTCTGCCACGAACCACACGAACCAACACGAACGCCCTCCGTCATTGCGAGCGAGCGGCAAATTCCCGAGCGAAGCAATCCAGTGCGAGGGCCTTCTCCGTCTGGATTGCTTCGTCGCTTCGCTCCTCGCAATGACGGTGCTATTGTCATTGCGCGTGTGTCCCTTGGACCGCCAGTCCACCCGCTGTGGATCGGGGGCGTTACGGGGGTGGTAAACCCCCGTAGAGGGGGGTAATGGAAGACCGCAGGGCTGGAATGAGGGGGGAGACTTCCACCCCCCAACGTTTTAGCCTAATCAGTCTGCTCGTTCGGCAGGATCGACATATTATCAGGCGGAATGACGCTCTTTTTCCAGTTCTTCGGGGTGACCCCGGTCTTGTTCTTGAAAAGCCGGGAAAAATAATAGGGGTCTTCAAAGCCAAGCCGATACGCGGTTTCTGTTACGGTAAGGCCGTCCCGCTCAAGCAAATGCTTCGCTTCGTCAATTTTGATGTTGATGTAGTACTGGTAGGGTGTCATGGATGTGTAGGTCTTGAAAATCTTGTTGAAATGAGAGGCGCAGACGCCCAACTCATGGGAAAAGGCGGACATATCGAGAGAGTCGTGCAGATTCAACGTCATAAGCCCTTTTGCCTTTTCCACGATTTTTTGGTAGGGATCGGGCCTTTCCTGTATCTGTTTATGATCCAGCAATGTGGCGATAAGGGATAGTATTTCCGAACCGATCCTGATCTGATAATGCGGCCGCCGGGTTCGTACCTCGTCGAATATCCGCCGGTACGTCGAGATGATACGGGTTGACAGGCCCGCCTCACAACACACAAAATCTTTCGAGAAGACTCCCTCGTCAAGCAGCCGGGAAAAAAAGTCCCCCTTAAAACCCACCCAATATTCCTGAAAGCCCGATTCGGATGTCAGGTAACTTCGGTGTCTCATTCCCGGCAAAACCAGCGTCATCGAGCCGGGGCCGGTCTTGTATGTGGCGTTTTCGGTCTCAAAGACACCCTCGCCCGCGCTGAGATAGCCAATCTGAAATTCGGGCAAAATACGCCCGTCAACAACGCCCCGGTAAGAAGCAGGATGGGCGTTAATATTCGGAGGATAGACATCTGTGGATTTTACCCTGTTGTATCCCGCGTCAACACAGACCATGCCAAACGGGCGTTCGTCTTCGGTACCGGTACCGAGATAGCGTATAAAAGATTCAGCGGTTTTATTCGTACCTGCGTCCATAATGAAGCTCTCCTTTGAGCCTGTCCAACACGAAAAGAGTTTTGAGCCTGTTCCAAAACACGAAAAGAGTTTTGATAAGTTTATTATACATCATTTTATCCATCTTTTCAACAAAAAAATCGAAAAAACTCCATGTGCAGTCTCTGAAAAGTGCGGTATGGTTTTTTTTGAGACTTTTGGAGGATTGTATGTCAACAGACAGGATGAAAGAAGCGGGCAAGGTGGGGGTGATGATTGTGGGTCACCGGGAATATTGGCCGCAATTTGAGGGGCAGCGGGAAGCCGAAATTGCTTCGGGAGAAAAATTTGAAGCCGCGCTGGAGCGGTTTGGCGTTCACGTGATACGGTATTTTGCCGATGACGGAACGCAGATGATCGATAGTCCGGAGAAAGCCTTCGCCGCCGGGATATACTTTAAAAAGAACGATATAGACCTTTGTTTTATTTATCTGCCCAGTTATGTCGCTTCCGGCCGATATGTCATCGGGGCGAAGCAGGTTTGTTGCCCGATTGTGCTGGTCGGCCATCAGGTTCACTACGAGTTGGGCTCTACTCCGGTTGGGCAGACCAATGGCTACGGCGGTCCCTGCTGTGTTACCGAGGCGTATAATGCCTTGGAACGTTGCGGCATAAAACCGGTGGATTTTGTTTTTGGCAGACAGTCCGGCTCATGGTACGGATCCAACATGGAAAAGAACCTTGAAGAATGGTGCCGGGTCGCGGACATACTCAGGGCGTATAAGGGCGCCATTTTCGGACACATGGGTCACAGTTACGAGGGAATGCTGGATATGCACTTTGATCCGACGACGTTTACCCGTTCTTTTGGCATACACATAAAGATGCTGGAAATGTGCGAACTGGTGGAATATGTAAAAGGCGCGACCGAACAGGAGATCGCCTTAAAGTTAGAGGAAATAAAAGAAAAATTCACGATCCTCGACCCTTCTTATGATCCTACGACCGTTCCGGTCAAACAGGAGGACCTGGATTGGGCGGCCCAGTGCGCGGTGGGCCTTGAGAAGATGGTGAAGAACAACAACTTGTCTGCGATGGCCTATTACTATGAAGGACGGGACAACTACTACGAACGGGTCGCGTCGAATTTGATCATTGGGAACTCTCTTTTGGAATCCGAGGGAATTCCTCTGGCAGGGGAATCGGATATGAAGACCTGTATGGCTATGTACACCACGTCGTCTATGGGGGCGGGCGGTTCCTTCGCCGAATACGGCGTGGATATGCTGGACGATATTATGCTGGTCGGACACGACGGCCCGCATGACATCAGAATCAGTGAGGGTAAACCCACGATTCGCGGTTTGGGCGTTTACCACGGCAAAAGGGGACACGGCGTCTCTGTTGAATTTAGCCTTAAGACAGGCCCCATTACGATGCTGGGCCTTAGCACCGACATCTGTTCGAAGTTTAAGTTTATTTGTGCCGAAGCGGAAAGTCAAAAAGGCCCGGTGCCCCAGATGGGCAACACGTGGACCCGAGCCGCCCTAAATCGGGATGTGTCGGAATTTGTCGTGGATTGGGCAAAAGCGGGGAATACCCATCATCTGGCACTTTGTCTCGGTCACCAGAAGGGTGTTATAGAAAAATTGTGCCGGGTGCTATCCGATGTACAGTATGTGCAGGTACCGGCTTGAATGAGTGGCGCTGATTTTGGCAACCATGACGAGCCACCTGCCGTGGAGGCCCTTGGGCTTGTCGTGAGGGGAACGGCCCCGCCCCCCTTCGGGGGGAGAATGTCTCTCGTCTGGATTGCCGCGCTTCGCTCGCAATGACAGGGGAAACTGCGGATGGATGCGGATAGGCGCGGCGAACCCCCCGTCATTGCGAGCGAAGCGAAGCAATCCAGCGTGAGGGCCTCCCCCGTCTGGATTGCTTCGGGCTATGCCCTCGCAATGACGACTCTGTCCCCTCCACGCAATGACGGCCTCCTCCCAACCGGGCTTTTCGTGTATACTGAAACAAATCTATTTCAAGGAATGATCTATGACAAAGAAAAGAGTAAAGGCGGCGGTGCTGGCGTTTGCCGTGGTTCTGGCGGGGTGCGCGAGCGCGCCCACGAATCCAGCGGGCGGGGGTTCTGCGAACGGAACGGCTCAGGCAGCGGAACTATCGGCGGCGGCAAAACTGGCGGCGGACATCAACGCTATTGAAGCGGGGAAGGCAACGGTCAGCGGCGATGCGGTTACGCTCACGGGAGGCGTGGGGCTCGAAACCGCCCTCACTGTGCCCGAGGGGGTTACGCTTGCAGTGTCTGAGGGCGTTACCCTTGACCTGACGGCGGAGGGCGCGGCCCTCACCCTCGGCAACGGCGCGACCCTTACCGTGAACGGCACGGTGAATGCCCGCAGTCATGTGTGGGAAGGCGTTGCGGGGGCTCTCCTTTTGGACCGCGCAACGACCATCAACGGAAACGGGGTCATCAACCTGAAAAGCAAGGGAGAACTGCTTTACATTGGTAAAAACCAGAAACTTACCCTTGACGGCGTGACGCTGGTCGGATTGGAAGACAATGACGATTCGTTGGTAATGGTGATTGACGGCGGCGCGCTTGTCCTGAAAAGCGGCGTGATTACGGGCAACACCCGTATCGGCGAAGGATGGGCCGCCGGCGGCGGGGTGCACGTGGCAAGAAACGGCATATTCACGATGGAAGGCGGCGCGGTTTCGGGCAATACCGTAGAAGGAGGAAAATGGAACTACGGCGGCGGGGTGTACGTGGGAGGCGAAGGAGGCGCAACATTCATCATGGCGGGCGGCGCCATTTCCGGCAATATCGTTCAAGGAAACCGGTGCAACGGCGGCGGTGTGCATGTCGAAAGCGGCGCAACATTCACCATGTCAGGCGGAGAAATTTCCGGGAATAATGTCATTAGTGTAAATGATGGAGGCGGAGGCTCAGGCGGCGGCGTGAATGTGAGTAAAGCCATATTTACTATGAAGGGTGGAACGATTTCGGGTAACCGCGTCACAGCCCCATACAGTAGTGGCGGTGGGGTATATGCCGGTGGAAGCAGTGACGGAAGCGCCCCCGGAACGTTCATTATGGAAGGCGGGGCGATTTTTGGCAATGCTACGACATCTGCGATAAATCGTGCCATGAGCGGCGGCGTGGATGTCAGGTACGGCACATTCACGATGAGAGGCGGCAGAATACAGGGCGATACGGACAGTGACGGCTTCGCTAAAAACGTCGGCTCCCGTGAAAATTCGGCGGCGCTTTTCGTGTGGGATTGTGCGGCGAAGTGGGGCACGGGCGGCACGTACACCAGGGGCGGCGTCCCCCAGTCAGGCGGCAGCGACATTGTGCCAATTGATGCTGAAACTCGCGGCAGAACGAACGACACGCTGATTGCGATACCCGCGCAGTAACAGTAAAAGATACGGGGGGTTGCGCCTGCGGCGAATGGATAATGGTTAATTGAAAATGGAGAATGAAAGAGTCATTGCGAGCCGGGGTTGGGACAGCCCCCGGTCGGAGGGGGCTTCCCTTGGGCATATCGTGAGGGAACGGCCCTCGGCCCCCCTTCGGGGGGAGAATGCCTCTCACTGGATTGCTTCGCCGCTTCGCGGCTCGCAATGACGGGGGGTGACGGGCGCAACGTCGCGGGAACCATTGTCATTGCGAGGGCGTAGCCCAAAGCAATCCAGACGAGACAGCCCCCACTGGATTGCTTCGCCCGCTCTACCGAGCGGCCCGCTCGCAATGACGGCATTTTCCCTTTTCCATGAACGCTGTTGTATTGCAACAAACGGGGGAATCTGTTACTATCGCGGGACGATGCATTTCTCAAAAAGCCGGGGCACGTTTATCCTCGCGCTCTGGATGGTGAGCGGGGGTGTTCTTTTCGCCCAAAACACGCAAGGCGGTGTGGTGCGGGACATTGTGTTTACCGGGCTCAGGCGGACAAAGCCGTTCGTTGCCGAGCGTCTTCTTGAAAAATTTCGCGGTCTGCGGCCGGATGCAATAGACGAGAATGATGTACGCGCCGCGATTATCGAAAGCGGCGTTCTTGATCCTGAGCGGATCGAATTTTTGCCGCACGATGACGGTTGGACGTTGCATGCGGTTGTCGTCGAAAAGATGTCGTTTTTTCCCATTCCGCTGTTCATGGCCGGTTCAAGCGGCTGGATGGCGGGGCTTGCGGTCGCCGATATGAACGCCTTCGGGATACGGGACACCTTCGCGCTTATGGGGATCTATTCCGGGGACTCGTGGAGCGCGATGGCGATGTACTCTCATGCGGGCGTTGCCGCCGTCAAGCCGGGTTTCATGCTTGCCGCCTCCTATTCTCGCAGTGAATTCAAGATGAACAACGCCTACGGGGACACGCTGTTCAGCGTAGATCACGTCCAAGCCGGTGCTTCAGGCGGGATCAACTACCAACTTAACGGGCCATGGAACGGCCGCTTCACGCTTGGGTATACCCGTAGCGACATCGAGACATTCAACCAAATCGATCACGTGATTACGGCGCAACCGCAGATCGGGTTGCGCGGCAGTAACTGGGACGGGTATCTTTTAAACCAAAACAGCGCGGCGCTTGAATATGAGGTGCGGGCCGTTCTTGACGGCGACACGACCCACCGTGTGGGCTTGGTGTTCAATTATGACCAGTCGATCATCAGCGGGTTCCGGTGGACGGCGAAGGGCGGCGCCACCTGGAGCCCTGAATCCGACAGGTTCACCGAAACATCCCCGTCTGAGGTCAACGTTACCCTTATGACCAATAATTTCAGGGCGACAACGATGACCGGTCTCTACGCGGGTTTTGAAAAGGCCCTCTGGCGGGTAAACGCCGGGACTTTGGCCGTACTCGCGGCGTATCAGGTGCTGGCGTCGCAAAGTTTGTCGGACGGCGATTCCTTCGACCACGGCCCTTTTGTCGGCGTTCTGTTTTATCTCAGGCGGATCGCCATTCCCGCCATCGGTCTGGGGGTTTCCTTTAACCTTGTCCGCGAAACAACCCAGTGGAGTTTCAGCATCGGCATGCGGTTTTAATCACGGGGGTTGCGGCGGGCTGGAGGCAAGGGGAAACGTTCCATTGTCAACAATTTAAGCAAATGGAATATAAGCGTGGTCAACAGATTACACAGATTTTTAGTTTTTTTGTCCGCGAATGTACGCGAATGTGCGCCATATAGGGCGTTGCGAATACGCGCTGATAGGTATGTATTATTCGTATTTATTCGCGCCATTCGCGGACCAAAATTCTTAAGTTGTTGACAGTGGGAGACTTCCCTCCCACAAATAGTATTGCTATGGCGAACATACTATATCAAGGTGTCCGCGCCCTTGTGATGGGGCTGGGACTCTCAGGCGGCGGGCTTGAAACGGCAAAGTTCCTCCTCTCTCGCGGCGCGGTGGTAACCGTTACCGACACGAAAAACGAGGCCGCTCTCGCCCCCTCGGTGGACGCGCTCAAAGCGTTTGCCGCCGAACACGGGTATCCGGTACCGCGTTTTGTGCTGGGACGGCACGAAACGGCGGATTTTGAAGCGGCGGATATGGTTGTCAAAAACCCCATCGTCCACCCCGATTCGCCCTACCTCCTCGCTACAGAACGGGCATCGCGGCGGATCGAAAGCGACATAAGCCTCTTCCTCGCCGAAAACCCCGCGCGGCTCACTGCCGTTTCCGGCTCGAAGGGCAAGTCAACGACGGTTTCCGCTATCCACCACGTGTTGCACAAGTGGCACGAAAAAACGGGCCGGGGGAAGGCGTACTCAGGCGGCAACATCGGCTTTTCGCCGCTGTCCTTTCTGGACACACTCACCGGGGACGACGATGTGGTGCTTGAACTGTCGAGCTGGCAACTCGGCGACCTGCGCGGCAAGACAGACACCGCCGGGAACGCCCTCCTTGTGCCCCGCATCGCCGTCCTCACCGCAATCATGAGCGACCACCAGAACTGGTATCACGGCATGGAACCCTACGTCGCCGACAAGCGCGTCATCTACCGCTATCAGGACGAAACCTGCGCGACCGTCACGACCGATGACGACTGGGGGAAACGGTTCCTCTCCGAGACGCACGCGAAAAAGATATGTGTTGCGGACGCGCCCCGGGAACTGAAAACCCTTGCCCCGCATATTCCCGGCGATCACAACAAACAGAACCTCATGCTCGCCGGTCTTGCCCTCGCCGAACTGGGATTGCCCCTGCCGTTTATCGTGGACGCGCTCGAACAATTTCCCGGCATCGAACACCGGCTTGAATGTTTTCGGGAACACGCAGGCATCCGCTACTACAACGATTCTGCCGCCACGGTCCCCGAAGCCGCCGCCTCCGCGCTTGCCACCCTCCCCGGTTCCGTTTTCATTACCGGCGGCACCGACAAAGACCTCGACTTTACCCCCCTCGCCGCCGTCTGCGCCAAAGCCCGCGCCGTCATCCTCCTTGCCGGAACCGGTACCGACAAACTCACCCCCCTGCTTGCCCAAAACGGTGTCGCCTATCACGGCCCCTTTGACACGCTGGACGAGGCGGTGCAAACAGCCGTCTCCCTTGCCGGCTCTGCTTCCGGCACGCGCCCCCCCGTGCTTTTTTCCCCGGGCTGCACATCCTTCGGTATGTTTACGAATGAGTTTGACCGGGGGCGGCAGTTCAAAGCAGCGATAGCCCGATACACCGGATAGGGGCTTTCACGCCCCCTTCGCGTGAATTAAAAATGGCGGGTTTTAGACGATGGGCGTTCCCTCCCTCTAATTTTCCCTTATCCATTCGCGCAAAGCGCGCGCCATTTTCCCTTATCCATTTACCATTTTCAATTCGCGCGAAGCGCGTGCCGCTTCC
Organism: Spirochaetaceae bacterium; assembly: GCA_031269165.1. GTDB lineage: Bacteria > Spirochaetota > Spirochaetia > Treponematales > Breznakiellaceae > JAIRNN01. Next base: position 1,200 of record JAISZQ010000018.1, on the reverse strand, counting down.
TGAGCACATAGAGACGCGCCCATCGACCCGTTATCAGTGCCCCATGGCTCAACGCCGACGCGGAGCGTCCCGGCCCCGACGATGGACGAGTGATGCGGCTTTGAAGACGATCGGTTCGTCTTGAGAACCGGATGCCCCGTCTCCGGCGGCGGGCGGCTCGGCACGCTTGATCTGTCCCCGATCCCCCCAGACATGCCCCCTTCTGTTGAATCGCTTGTTAAACCGGGCCGCAAACGTCTGTTTCATCCACTGCATGATCTTAGGCAACTGGCTCCCGTCCGCAGACTTGAAGTAAAACGAAACCCCGTCGGACTCAATCACGGGATTGCGTAACTCGAACACAAAACGCTCCTTCGTCTCATGGAGAACCTGTTCAAACAGATCCCGCACCTCTTGGTTTGAAAACAGGGGATCGCCTCGGTTGATTTTGGTACTGACCTCGTACCAGACATCCGGCTCATAGATACGTACTTGTCGCATATAGAATGCCTCCTTGCATTATTATACCCATATATATGCGGTTGCCAACCGATATGCTTTAATCAAACGCAAAAAAACCGCAAAAAACGTGAAAAAATCGGTGTTTTGCAACAATTTCTTATCTCAGCACTGCCGAATTCAAAAAAAGGGGAAGTCTCCCCCCTCGCTCCAGCCCTATACCATTTATGTGGAGTTTCGGAAAAGCGGGCGCAGCCCGCCCGAAACTCCAGAAGCGGGCAACGCCCGCGACCGCTACCCCCCTCTACGGGGACAAAACCATGTATGGTTTTGTGGGTGCGTCTTAAGCAAACCGCAGGGTTTGCTCAGCGTCCCCGGATGGACGCAAAATAGAAGCAACTGCGTAGCATTTGCCGCACCCCGGCCCGGAAGTCCGAAACAGGATGTTGAGGACTGTAGGGTGCCCCCGCAACGCCCCCGATCCACGGCGGGTGAACTAAGGGGCTCGCTCGCAATGACAGGAATACCGTCATTGCGAGGAGCGAAGCGACGAAGCAATCCAGACGGGGAAGGCCCTCACCCTGGATTGCTTCGCTCGGCAATGTGCCGCCCGCTCGCAATGACGGGAACACCGTCATTGCGAGGAGCGAAGCGACGAAGCAATCCAGACGGGGAAGGCCCTCACCCTGGATTGCTTCGCTCGGCACTGTGCCGCCCGCTCGCACTGACGAGTGGTCGTCAGGGCGAGGCGCGAAGCGACGA
>JAISZQ010000107.1 GCA_031269165.1 Spirochaetaceae bacterium | reverse complement strand
CGCCAGACGACCCGCGCCGCGCCGGTGCGCTCACTCTCCCCGCTGACGCCGCTATTGTGGTGCGCGATTGCTCGATGGAGGTGCGCTTTACGTCGTTTACCCGCGAAAGCGTCGAGCATTACTGCGTCTTGGCACTTTCCATCCTCAAACACAACAGGCAACACGGCGTAGGCTTCCACCTCCTCACCACCCCCGAAATCGCGCAGGAATTTACCACCATCCAAAGGCTGCGCCTCTGCATCGAAACGCACGGCGGCGCGCTCCACGTAACGACGAGGGAGATGATCAGTTTTGTTCCGGAACAAAACCCACGGTTAAAATTCTTTTTCAAGGCGCGTCATTTTGACGACGTCCCAAATGCTTTCTACGAAAATAAAAAGCCATTTTTACTTTTAGACGACGACATGGTTTGCCGCAGGAGCATAAAGGAACTTTTTGAAATAGATTTGCCCGAAGGATATATTGCCGGTGCAACGGATTGCGGAACCAAAGAGCCTGATTATCTAAACGCAGGCACCATTCTCGCACGACCGTTTACCGCGACATTAAAGGAAACATTTGCCGCATACTTTAAAGGGAAAAATAACCCTGCATTACTTGGCGGAAAGGATCCGAATTTTCAAGTCGATCAAGGGGCAATTAACATTTTCTTCTCGGGGAAAAAGATTATTTTACCGCAAAAATACAATATGATTGCAACATCAGAAGAAACTACCTCTATTTTTGAAAAACCCGAAGAACCTGTTTTTGTCCATTTTATCGGTGAAAAAAAACCGTGGAATGGAGAAGTAGAGAGCGGTTATGAACTCTACTTTACCGAATGGTCGGAGTATTACGCAGAATTGAACCCGACCCCTATTCACGCGGCGTGGGCAGCAAACAATACGAAACAACTCGGATATGCAATAACATCGTATTACTCCATGCAACATTATTGCCCGCGTAAGATTATCCCCCATTTTTTAATCACCTTTTCCCCTTCAAAATTAGATGAAAGATGCGCGAAATTCAAAGAACATATAATAGAAATAGATACTAATATATTTGAAGGCTGGAACCCACGAACATGGACTTATGCAATATTTTGCAAAAACATTGCTCCATATTTTGTTGAAATTCCCAAAGAGCACAAGCAACGGCTTCTTATTTCGGATAACGACATAATATATCGTTGCGATGTGTCCTCTTTACATGATACGGATCTACACGGATTTTCTTATGCTGCTTTCGAGACTCCCTTTGAAAAACTCAAAAATATCCCTTGTCTTCAATGGCATATCAGGGAAAGAATCAGGAGCCATAGCGGAGAGTTTATTTGTGCAGACGTTAAAAAAATAAAAAGCCTTGTCTCTCTCAAAACCCTGTCCGAAAACGCTGTAAAATGTGCTGAAAGACTCGATTTTTATATGCCTGACGAAGACCTTTGGGCGGTTACTTATGGAAACAACTTCCTTGCGTTAGATTACAGTTGGAGAGGTGTCGATCCTTGGAACGAAAATAAGGCTTCCCATTTTATATGTGGGAGAAAACCTTGGAATTATGATATTCGCGCAACCGACGGGACACCTCTAAAAAAATTTAGTGAAACCGTAAGAACAGTTTCAATGAACGATTTAAGCAAGTATTATATAGAGTGGATTAGGTTTTATGAAATGTTTGAGCGGGGTGAAGAACCAAAGTATTCCGGACGCGCAAAAGAAAACAATGTTCATGTTTCTTTTTTTGGACTAACACCCCCCAAACTCGGCATTAAACACGTTGCCTCAAAAGATTTTTTCTTCGGGCGGACGTTCGTAAAAAAAGGGGAAGTGTTTTATCCACAATTATCACGACAACTTGAGTTGATAAGAAAAGAGCTTTCGGCTACTTGACTCTTCTCCATTTCCTTCCGGGGGCGGAAGATATTTCTACGAGCGTGTTTTCATCTTCTTCTACAAGGCACCAGTCCCCGGCTCCGATAAATAATTTTTCTTCCGCAGAAAAATTCCACCTATCCTTTTCTTCCTTGATTGACCATGAACCTTTCCATTTTCCTCCCTCCCTGAGCGTAAAGGTTGTGCCGGAGTTTTCCCACGTCCCCACAAACCTCTGCGCGCCTCCGCCTTCGATTGCCCCTATTGCCCGCTTGATCGCCTCTGCGTCCCCGTATTTTTCCAATGCGATGGCTCTTTTCAGCAACTTTTCGTAATCCGGTTTCAAGCGATTCGCGGCGGTTTTTACCGTCGCCGTGATGTGTTTTGCGCGGGTGTCGCGTAGGGAATCGTATTGTTTTTGCAAATCCTTGTTTTGTAAATTCGCCGGAAAAATCCTGCGGTTCTTACCGATGTCTGCTTCGGCAGCGGCGATTGCTTTCAACGCATCAATGTTCGCGCTGGATTGCGCCCGCTTTTTCAGGAAGGACAGGGCGGAAATATCCCGCCGGTTGCGGTCGGACATGCCTGCGGCGACGTAAGATGCCCGTTTCGCGTTCAGCGCGGCAAGCTCGCGGAGCAAGGGCGAGGTGGTGGCGGGGGTTGTCCCATCGGGCGAGGCGGGCGAGGTCTCTTCCGTCGCCGGTGGCGGGGGTTGCGGTGCGGGTGCGTCGGAACCGCCGCCGCCTGCGCGTTCGCCGAAGGGGGTGCCTTGGGCGTGGGCGGCGGGCGCGTGTGCGGCGATGGTGGCGGTAGCGGCAACGATGGTCGCGGTTAGTAGCCCGAAGAGGGCGGTGACGGTGGCGGAAGCGGTGGAAGCGGTGGAAGAGGAGTGTTTCATGTCGGTATAGTTTGTTTCTTTTATGACGGGCGTCAGCTTTGTCCGAAAAAGCGCGTGCGTCAACCGCAATCTGCTCCCGCCATACAGAGGAGATAGGAAACAGGGATAGGAAACAGGGATAGGAAATAGAAGATAGGAAACAGGGATAGGAAATAGAAGATAGCCCCCACCGTAAACGGCGGACACAGACCCAGGGCGTTGCCCTGGGATGTATTGGGGCCGCCCCTTTGGGGCTTGTGGTGTTTTAACGACCTCCAAACCCAGGGCGCTGCCCTGGGCTATCTTGGAGCCGCCCCTTTGGGGCTTATGGTCGTAATGGACATCAACCCCGTTGCCTTGGACTATGTTGGTGCCGCCCCTTTAGGGCGAAGATTCATCTATTGGCACAGGGGTTACCTTACTCTTCTCCACCTTTTCCCGGGATTAAGATTCTCTTCTACGAGCGTATTTTCGTCCTCTTCTACAAGGTACCATTTGGGGTTTACGAGAAATAGTTTGTCTTCTTCTTTCAAATATTTCCACGTTCCAGATCTGCTGCCCCCGTCCCATGATTGTTCACATGTCCCGTCTTGTCTGACTATAAATGTTCCGGAACCATTGTCACGCCACGTCCCAATAAATCTTTGAGGGTCACCGCTTTTTCCAAGTAAATCTATCGCTCTTTTAATCGTTTCTGCGTCCGCATATTTTCCTAATGCGATGGCTCTTTTAAGTAGTTTTTCGTATTCAGGTTTCAAGCGATTCGCGGCGGTTTTTATCGCTGACGTGATATGTTTTGCGCGGGTGTCGCGCAGGGAGTCGTATTGTTTTTGTAAATCCTTGTTGTTTAGAGTCGCTGTCGTGATTCTGCGGTTTTTATTGATGGCGGACTCGGCGGCGGAAATTGCTTTTAGCGCGTCAATGTTCGCGCTGGATTGTGCGCGTTTTTTCAGAAAAGAAAGGGTGGAAATATCCCGCCGGTTGCGGTCGGACATGCTCGCGGCGATGGCGGATGCCCGTTTCGCGTTCAGCGCGGCAAGCTCACGGAGCAATGGGCTGACCTCGGCGTTTGACCCCTCTGCAGGCTGCGAGTCGGGCTGTGCTTCGGGCTGCCGGCGCGGTCTGTCTCGGTGACCGGATGACCCTTCGTCGCTGCCCCCGTCCCCTCTTTTGCCGAACGGCGTATCGTCGCCTGCGCGTTCGCCGAAGGGGGTGCCTTGGGCGTGGGCGGCGGGCGCGTGTGCGGCGATGGTGGCAGCGACGGCGAGGGTCGCGGTTAGTAGCCCGAAGCAACGGTGTCTATGTAGCAAGGGAAAAATCGGGTTCGGCGAGGATTTTGTTTATTAATTCGACGAGTTTTCTCATGACGGCGACAAGGGCGACTTTGCGAGCCTTGCCCCTGGCTACCAATCGTTCGTAGAATGCGCGTAGAATCGGGTTGTGTTGCGCTGCGCTGAGCGCGGCCATGTAGAAGACTCGGCGCGGTCTGCCCCGGCCACCCTGGATGTAGCGCAGGCCGTCGTGTTTGCCGCTTTGTTTGCACAACGGCGCGACGCCCAGCAGGTGCGCGGGCTGGCCTTTTTCCATCGTGCCCAGTTCGGGCAGTTCGCACAGCAGCGTCCACACCATCACTTCCCCGACCCCTTTGATTTGCAGGCATCTCTCGGCGCGCTGGCTCATCTGCGCATCCTGTTTGATGTGTTCGCGGATGGCTTTTTCCAGCTGTTTTTTTTGCTCCTGATAGGTGGCGATTCTTTGGCTTGCATGAGTGGCAAGCATCTCGATGTCACCGGCGTGTTCGCGGTGGTTGGTCTCAAGTTTTATCAGTTCGATCAGCGCGTCCCTGGCCCGCATCAGTTCGCGCAGGCGCTCCACCGCGGGAGCCGACGGTCTGGTTTCGCGCAGCTTTTCGGTGTTGCGTCCGTATCGGCTCAGAACCGATGCGTCGATCGAGTCGTTCTTGGCCATGATGCCTTGAGAGATGGCGTAAGCCCTTGCGCGCCAGGCCATCACCACGCTGACTTTTTTGCCGGCTTGGTGCAGCGCTTTCACCAGGGACTTCTCGTAGCCACCGGTTGCCTCACAGATTACATGCGCGTTTACGGGCAGTCTGTCGATGAGTTCGGCGATGCCTTTGACATCGCGTTTTTTCGTGCGGAGGCCTTCCGGCAGATCCGCGACGAGTTCGTCTTTGCTGATGTCCACGCCTATAAAAACGGCGCGGTTTGTTTTGTTGTTGTTTGCTTCGCTGTCAGTGTTTTGTGTTTTCATGTGCAGTGTCTCCTTCTTGTCAGGCGCGCTCAAAGGCGCATTCAACGGTTCGAGTTGCTGCCAGCGGTGCCAGCCGGGCTTTATGCTTCGGGACGGACTCTTTGGTCCAAGGGGCGAAGCTCAAGCTCTCGGCTGGCCGGTGGACCGGGAATGCATTCCCGATCCACCTTCTGCTGGCGCTGGAGCCTTCACTAACATGATTCCGGTCTCCAACGCCAGCAGTCCTACAAGGG
>JAISZQ010000251.1 GCA_031269165.1 Spirochaetaceae bacterium | reverse complement strand
AAGACTCCGTATGGCCACAGATTCAACATTAGTCTATTTCATTTATAACTAAAAAAGGGGGAAGTCTCCCCCCTGGGCCGCACTTCGTTGCGTCCCACCCCCCTCAGCGGGGGCGCTGCCCCCGCAACGCCCCCGAATAGCCCAAGCCTGTTTCAAAACGTGAGGTTTTGGAACAGCCTCACTTTATTCATAAAGACCCTTCTGCAAAGTCGCCATCGCGTCTTCGACGGTGGTCTTTCCGGTAAGGGCGGCGGCTATCGTATTGGGCCATATCACCGAGATCCATTCCGTGGTCTTCGGCAGGATGGGGATTATCCCCGCAAAGGGCTGGCCGTCAATCGATGCCTTCATAAACCGGTTGTCCTGGAAATGGGGCAGTTGCTGGACTTTCTTGCTGACCGGCACGTTTCCGGTTTCCGTACACCATGTTTCCTGTCCCTTGCCGGTGGCAAGATAGGCGAGCCATTCAAAAGCGGCTTCCTTGTTTTGGCAGGATTCAAACATGACGTTTTCCGTATCGCCCATCGAGGTCCATCTTCCGGTTCCCGCAGGGAAGGCAAAAGCACTCACGTCGTCACCAAACAAGGCCGCCATTTCCCCGGAAGAACCGGTGTGATGAACCGTCATCGCGGTGATGCCGCTCTTGAAGTTGCCGATGATCTGGCTGAACCCGTCCGCAGGCGCGGTGGGCGGCGCGTAACCGTTCGTGAAGAGGCTCACGTAGTCCTTCATGCCCTGAACAGCTTGGGGTGAGGTAAAGTTCTGGAAGTTTCCGCCCCTCGCATGAATGAAGCTACCCCAGGGTTCCTGTCCGCCGGCGGCACCCCGCATACCAAAGCCGTACACGTCGATCTTGCCGTCCCCGTCGGTATCACGGGTGAGTTTTTTGCAGGCGTCAAGAAACTGTTCGTAGGTGGCGGGAACGCCGATCCCTGCGGCTTGGAACATCGAGGGCCGGTAATAGACATAGAGCACCTGTACGTTCCACGGCATCACATAGATGCTGTTTGTCCCGCTTGCCTCGCGCATGGTCTGGTAGAGGCTGTCCTCGATAAGACCCTTGTCCGCCCAAGCGTTGATGAAACTGTCCAAATTTGCCAACAGCTTGTTGTTGGTAAAGAGCGGAGTCGCGGTGAGTTTCCACGACGCCGTATCGGGGCCGCCTCCACCCATAGCGGCGGTAAACAGGTTTTCACTGTATTTGCCGCCCTCCCACGGGTACTCCTCCGCGACCACGGTGATACCCTTTCCATTGGTGGCGTTAAAATCGGCGACCATGTCCTGCATGATCCCCACATAACGCGGGTTGTCCGCCCAGAACCAATGCTTAATGGTGACATTCTGGGGTGTAGCGGGCTTTTTGCCACTGCAACCCAGAACCAGCACGCTTACACAAAGCGCGCATACGACGAGAACAGTACTAATTTGCCTTTTTCTCATAATGTTCCTCCATTATTATTAGCGACTGCCGATAATGCGGAGTCCCCGCATCATTGCCAGACCGCCTTAAAATGCCTCTTCACGCGCGTTTCATAACCACGAATAACAGTGGTTCCCTTTTATTCCCCGCGTTTATGCTACAAACAAATCAAGCTCTGAAAAAACCCCGGCGCTTATATCCTGCGCCGTCTGTTTGATATGGATAATCATTTCCTCGCGGGCATTGTCCGGCGCACGGTCCCGAATCGCCTCGAATATCCTCCGGTGGCACACGACGGCCCGCTCATGGCTTGCCCTATTTTCAGCCGTTTCATCCCGTCCCTTCCAAATCGCATCGCAGATACTCGGCACGAACCGATGGAGCACGTCGTTTTTGGTGCAGTCAGCCAATATGGTATGAAAATCAACGTCCAAAGCCGCAAACCGTGCTTCCCGATCCTCAAAAGGCTCGTCATAGACGCGAACAACCCGTTCCAGGCGGGTTATATCATCATTTGTCGCCCGCTCAGCCGCCAAAAACGCTATGTGAGGCTCCACGATGAGCCTTGTTTCCAGCAGGTTAAAGAGGAGCCGGTTTTGATTGGCGAAATAGAGCCCCAAAGGATCGCTGTTTATCCCCGTGCGCCGACAGATAAACGTCCCCTTCCCATGAAAAATCTCCACCACGTTTTCCGCCGCGAGAATTTTGACCGCCTCTCGAATGGTAGACCGACCCACGTTAAACATATCCGCGAGAATATTTTCACTAAAAAAACGGTCTCCCGGCTTAAGCTGCCGCTCCACGATGAGCTTTCGCAGTCCGGCGGCCGTCTGCTCGGACAATTTTGGTTGAACCATACCGCAACAAACTCCCCATAACCTTGACTCATCAGACGTCTGACGTGTCAAGAAATATTATAAACCCCTTCCAACGCGGTGTCAAGAAAAATTTTTCAAATTTGTCAACTTTTATATAGAAATGTCTGTCAACGTTCAATAGAAATATCCCCTGTTTCCGTTCAATAGAAATGTCCTCATCCTTCATGCGGCATAGAAATCCGGCCGGCCTTTTTCAGGTATTTTATCTCCTCAAAGAACCAAAGGCCCGCAACCTCACAAGCATTTGCTCAGACGGCTTGTTCCGTTCGTGTCTGTGCGGGCCAAAGGCCCGTTGGTAAGAATTCCTAAAATTCAGCCGTTTTTTGGCGATTGAAAGTAAATGACCTTGACTTGGGACGGCTGACATAATGTCGGCTTGTTGACAATCACGTTTCCCCAGGAGCACGCTCGTTTCACCGCGCAAATACTCCATTAGGGAAGCACGGATTGCGCCAACACCGTTTGCGTTCCCGATTGAGTAAATCAGTGCTTCCTTAAGTTGTTGACAAAGGGAGACTTCCCCCAATTTTAAAACCTAAAAGTTTTTCACTTTTTTGCACTTTTTTCTTGTCAGACTAAAGCAACGCGGTTTCCAACCGCATATATATAGTCGGAGGCTATATGTCATGAGATTAAAAAGACAATTAGCAGAAGATGTCTGGTACGAAGTTCGTACCGGAATTAACATCAGCGAGCCCTTGTTTCCGATGTGGTGGACGGCGGTACTTTTCTGTCGCGTGCTCATCGAAACGAAAGGGCTCTTTCGTTTCGAGATGCGCGGGCTTAAAATCGAGGGTTGCACACTCTCGTTTTACATCAAGCCCGAAGACGGGTTCAAACTGCCCAAGATTATGCAATGGTTGAAACAGACGTTCTCCGTCCGGTTCAACTTCCGCACGGGGAGGAAGGGACACGTCTGGGGGGACCGGTACTGGTCGGAGATTCTGGCGGGGGAGCCGCCTGAGTGGGCGAAAGAGGTGGACTGGGAGGTAGTCGAGGCGGAGGCAAGCAAGCCGGTACCGGCGGGCATGACCTACAAGTTATCTTGGGGCAGCCCCCGCCCGGTCGGATTAGGGTCGGAAGCGCCTTTTTCGCCCCAATTCACGTTTTCCTCCGTGTTTCCGCCCGGCTAACCGGGGGCAAAGCCCCCGGTTAGCGGCGAAAACGGCGTTACAGACAGCCTCTGAAATGCCGTCCAACGATGGCGGGCCATCGTTGGACGATGGCCTTGGGAGAAGTCTGCCCGCGCCATCGGGAAAAAGGCGAAAAAGAAGCGAATTTCGGGCCATTTCCGGTGTGCCGGGGCGGGAAAACACGGATAAATGCGGCACACGGCGAGGAAAAACGGAAAAAAAGGCGTCGGAGAGGCGGT
>JAISZQ010000183.1 GCA_031269165.1 Spirochaetaceae bacterium | reverse complement strand
GCCATAATTGGCCTCCTAAAAAATAAAATTGAAACCTGAAGAAAGGCCCCGTCCCGCGAGAGGGAGGGGAAAGAAGCGGCGTGTGTCTTAAGGGAGAAGTGTTGAGGGGAAGCCGGAAGATCCTATAAACTCTGAGGGGGGGGGGGAGGGCATTTTTGGGAAAAACACCCCAAAAAACCCCCTGAAATGGCCCTGAGACGGCCTTGAACACCCCTTTTAGCCCCTTTTCCCGCCTTTTTCACTTTTTGCATTGTTCACCAACTTGTCATAAAATAGGCGCGGCTTATCGAGCCGTGCGGGTAGCATTATCACATGGGGCGCGGTTTTTTGTCAAGGCCCCGCAGGGGCTTTCCGTGGGGGCGTCGAGTCGGGAACGGGCAACGGCTCCCCCTCCGGGGGAGTGAATGCGGTGTCATTGCGAAGCGGGCAGGGTGAAGCAATCCAGCGTCCGTCATTGCGAGCGAGCCGCTCGTGAGAGCGGGCGAAGCAATCCAGAAGGCAACGCGAAGCGTTTGCCCGCTATCCCGTCTGGATTGCTTTGGGCTGCGCCCTCGCAATGACGGCACCCGCCCGCTACACACTACCCGCCCAGAGGCGTGCCGTGTGGCGTTGCTCTCCCCCACCGATTGCCACTACCAAACACTACCCGTCCCAAGAAGCGTGCTGTTTGGTGTCCCCGTCCGTCATTGCGAGCGAAGAGAAGCAATCCGCTAGGGAGACGCCCCTTCTGGATTGCTTCACCCACGGCAACTATGTTGCAGCGGGTTCGCAATGACGTGGTGCCGCTCGCGCCCCGCAATGACGGCACCCGCCCGCTACGCAGTACCCGCCCAGAGGCGTGCTGTTTGGTGTGGCTGATCTTGCTACTTCGTGCGGCTACCCCCGTTGGTTGCCGCTCTCAAAATACTACCCGTCCCCAAGAGGCGTGCTGTGTGGTGTTACTGATCTTGCTGCTTCGTGTTGTTACCCCCCCCGATTGCCACTCTCAAACCACTACCCGTCCCCAAGAGGCGTGCTGTGTGGTGTTACCGATCTCGCTCCTTCGTGTGGCTACCCCCGTTGGTTGCCGCTCTCAAACCACTACCCGTCCCCAAGAGGCGTGCTGTGTGGTGTTACCGATCTCGCTCCTTCGTGCGGCTACCCCCGTTGGTTGCCGCTTCCTAAACAGTACCCGCTCCAAGAGGCGTGCTATTCGGTATTGTCGTTCCAGCCGGTAGCACACCGCCTACAGGCGGCATTGCCGCCGTAAATGATTATTGCCTGAAAGACGTTATGCTTGCCTTTAGGCGGTACAGCCGCCTGTAGGCGGTGTGCTACCGGCCCATCGACCCGTTATCTTATCAAATGGCACCAAAGTTCACCTGGCATATCGATACGCTATCTTATAAGAAAGACAAAAGATAACGGCACATTGATACGCTCTCTAAACAGTACCCGTCCAAAAAGCGTGCTGTGCGGTGTTGTTCATCGGCATATCGATACGCTATCTTATCAAATGGCACCAAAGATTCCCCCGACCCATCGACCCGTTATCTTATCAAATAACACCCAAGATTCATCCAGTCCATCGACCCGTTACCTTACCAAACAGCGCGATTCTCTACCAAGGGCCGCCTTTGAAGATCAAGCGAGGGCGTTCTTTTTGGGGGAGGGGCAGGGTGATGTCGAAGCGGGCGCCGATTCCGGGGCGGGAATGGACGGAGATGTCGCCTCCGTGTTCGCGGATGATTTTGAAGACGAGGAGAAGGCCGAGACCCGAGCCGTTGGGTTTGGTGGTCCAGTAGGGCTCGAAGACTTTTTCCAAGTGGTCTTCGGCGATCCCGCAACCGGTATCCTGAATACTGATCAGTGCCCGGTCATCGGAAAGGCCGGTCGTTACGGTGAGGATGCCGCCGCCGTCCATCGCCTCTTTCGCGTTTTTGAGAAGGTTGAGGAAGGCCTGTTTCATCGCGCGCTCGTCGTAGAGGAGGGGCGGCGTGTCTTCGGAAAAGATGGTTTCGGTCTTGATATGCGCCGCTTCCAGTTCGAAGTGATAAAAATCAAGCAACTCGGCAAGCAACACGGTGATGTTTCCCAGTTTGGGCTCCAGTTTCATCGGGCGCACGGTGTACAGAAAGTCAACGACGATGCGGTTCAGGCGGTCGATCTCGTCGGTAACCACGTTTAAGTATTTTTCAAGCGAGTCATAGCCGAGGCGCGGTTCGGGGAATTCCGCATTGTCGCGGTGTGTTTCGAGGCAGAGCTTCAGACCGCGGGCGATCACCTTTTTGATGAGCTGGATGTGGATAGAGATCGAGCCCAGCGGGTTTTTGATCTCGTGGGCGACCCCTGCGGCAAGCGTGGTGAGCGAGGCTAAGTTTTCGATGCGGCGCATCAGGGCTTCCCGTTCGCGGCGTTCGGTTACATCGTCGATCAGCACAAGGGAGCCGGTTACGCGGCGTTCCTCAACAAGGGGGAGGACGCTGATGGAAAGACGGCGGACGAGGCCGTTTTTTTCAACGTTGAACTCCTTGTCTTCCACGCGGTCGCCGTTTTGCAACACCGTTTGCAGAAAGGCCGCGATTTCCTTGTCTTGGACGACCTGCCAGACGGTGTGGGATGTGTTTTCGTAATCGCCGATATGCAAAAAACGTTCCGCGCTCCGGTTGACCAGCGAGAGCCGGTGCCGTTTGGTACAGACGAGAATGCCTGAGTTGATGGAATCAAGGGCGGTTTCCAGCCGGGTCACTTCGTCTGACGTGGAAACAAGGAGTGATTCGAGTTGCTCCTTGGTCAGCTTGTCGAATTTCCGCAACGCGCGGCTTAAAAACTGCCTCATACCGTCCCCTTATCCCAATCGGGAAAAACTGTCGGCAAGGGAAAGAAACAGCCGTTCAAGGGCGAGCGTCTTTCCCTGATTGTAGGTCTCAACGGCGATGTGCGCCGCCCGGACGTGCGCCCTCCCCGTTTCCGTGTAATGGATGGTCAGCGGTGTAATCTCTTGGGTGAAGAGCGCGCCCCGGATAACAGAGAGCGTCTCCTCCAAGAAGCGGGTAAAGGTTTCCCGTTCGGCAAAGGCCGCCGTTTTTTCCATGATGGTTTCGAGAAGGGTTTTCAAATTCGTGTTGGGCCGCCCGTATTCCGCTTTTTCGGCGATGGGCGCGGCGTGTTTACCGAGCGCGACCAGCTCAGGCGGCAGTTCGCGCGGCGAAACGCCATGTGTTTTTTTCAACGTGAGAACGGCGGCGGCGGCAGCGGACGCGACCCACAACGCCGCGCTTGCCTCAATGCTTGTTTTGGAAACGCCGGAACACCGTTCAAAATAATCGGAAAGGGACGAACTCGTACTCGCCGGGACCGTCTTTTCGCGGAACACCCGGCGAAGGACATCCGCCTCATGTTCCGCGTTCCGCTGGACAAAAGAATAGGGCCGCACCCGGGAAAGAATCGTGGCGAGCAATATCTTGGGATGGGCGCTGGTCAAAATGATAACCGCGTCTTTGGGCGGTTCCTCAAGTGTTTTTAAGAGGGAATTCCGCGCGGCATCCAGCATCATTTCCGCATTTTCGATGACGAGCACTTTTTTGTTCCCGGCTGGAGCGGTGTGCAGCCAGTACGAGGCCGCCCGGATGTGCGAAACAGGAATCGTGTCCGCGATGCCGTCCGCATCCAGCTTCACCGCGTTTTTGATGATCGCGTCGGTCAGCTTGAGGAATGATTCGGCCTCTTTTTCGCTTTTTTCTGTTTCCAGTGCCCGCGCCGCCCATTCTTCCAGATCGCCGTTAATGGCTTCAAGCGGGCCGTTTATCTTGGATAACCGGGTATCACCCTCCGCCAGCACCGCCGAAAACCGGAGGAGGAGCTTCTTCACCGCACGAACAAAAAGCATCTTGGTCGCGGGCAGGGCTTCCCGAAAAAAAGCCTCCTTCGCGGCGTGTATCTCAGGCAGAAAGGGCCGCCGTCCGGTCACCAGAAGGTCGGGATGGGATAACAGCCGGTGATGCGCGCAGTGTTCGCACCCGCATCCCCACGGGGCGTCCTCGGTGATGCAGGAAAACACCCGCGCCGCCTCCAGTGCCGTAGCCCCCTTGCCCGACAAAGGCGGCCCCTGAAGCAGGATCGACGGGGGAATTTCCCGCCGCTCTATGTCGAACGCGATCTGCGCCGCCGCATCCTGCGCGATGATGTTCTCAAACATTGAGATTGGTTTCCAAGAGCCCCCGCCGCAACGCCTCGGCATTCGGCATCAAGAACCGCGCAAAAATACTGCCGTCCAGCACGGCGTTTTTGTCAAAAAGCGGCTGCACATTGATGATAATCATAATCACCATGATGATCACGAGGGCCTCGGCGATACCGAAAAAAAATCCCAAAAGGTGGTCGATGGCGGAGAGCGAAATCCGCCGCACAATGTCTTTTAAGACGCCCTCGATCAATTTGACCGCGACAAACACGATGATGAAGATGGCGGCAAACGCGATCATTTCCGGGACAACCGCCATCGTGACGAAGCCGCGCTCCCGAATGAACGCGGCCCCCTCGTCGAAGAACAGCGCCGACAGCAACAGCCCAAAAACAACGGAAGCTGTCCCCGCCACTTCCGCAACGAGGCCGCGTAGCGAGGCGCGTATCGCCACGAGCAGAATGATTATCACGCAAGCCGTGTCAAACGGAGTTATTACCATACCGCCAGTTTACCCCGAACGGCGGTTCTATGCAAGGCCGTGGGGCAACGTCAGGAACCTTGTGACCACGACCTCACGAGCCGCTCGAACAAATGCGGAATATAAGAATGGCCCCCAGCTTCAACTTAGACAACCGTAAAATTCCCTTTGAGGAGATCCTTTGCGGCACTGCTGGAACCGACATACCCTTCATACGTCATCTTTTCAAGCTCCCACCGGTTCTCGTTCCACCAGGCAAGTTTGCTTAAAGGGCAAGAAATCTCCACAGACTTGGACTCACCTGCCTTGAGGGTGATCCGCCTAAACCCCCGGAGGGATTTAACGGGCCGGTCAACCTTGGATTGGGAAAACCCGACATAGAACTGTACCACTTCATCGCCATCCCGTTTGCCGGAATTTTTTACCGTAACGGTGGCGATGACCGTATCACCCTTCACCTCGAAAGAGAAATCAGAATATTCAAAACTCGTATAGGAAAGGCCAAACCCGTAGGGCACCGAGGGCTCGATGCCTTCTTTTTCCAGTTTCTGGAAACCGTGGTAGTAGTCGTACCCCTGTTCCTCGGCGGTCCAGTCTACCTGGGGAAGATCGCGTTCTTCCTTGACAATGACGAAGGGGAGTTTGCCGCCCGGATTGGTATCGCCAAAAAGAGTCTCGGCAATCACCGTCCCGCCTTCCTGACCGGGGTAATACGCCATAAGGATAGCCGGGACGCGATCTTTCCATTCGTCGATCAGGATCATGTTGCCGCCGATAAGCACTACCGCCGTGTTCGGATTCTCAGGCGCAACGGCCTTAATCAGTTCGATCTCGTTTTGGTGAAGGCCCAGCGATTCCTTCCGGTCGCCGCCCATGTCGCGGTCAAATTCTGCGGAGGCGGAAAGAAATTCGCCTTCGTCGTCGTGATTGTATCCGGCAACGATGATAACCGCGCAGGCTTCTTGGGCGATCTTTTTCGCCTTTTCGACATCCGTCCCGTCGTAGTAGATCACTTCCGCGTTTGGCAAAAGTTTACTGACACCGGCCACTGGAGTTACCACATAGTGGGGGAATACGCGGCTTGAACCGTGATCGCCGATGTTTTCCACATTGCCCAGAAGCCCCAGTACCGCCACGGTTTTTGTTTTTTCTTTGGCGAAGGGCAACACGTTATGGTCATTCTTAATCAGGGTCATGGCCTTGCGGGCGGCCTTTTTTGCCAACGCTATGTGAGGCAGGCTCCCGATGACCTTGCGGGGATATTCTTCCGGGTCCGGTGCCCTGGAAAAGGCAAGGAGGGTACGGACGATGCGAAGGGCCGCGTCATTGATAATCGCCTCGCTTACTTTGCCTTCCTTGACCGCCTGAACAAGTTTTTTGCCATAGAAGTTGGTGTCGCACATTTCGATGTCGAGACCGGCATTGGCGGCCTTGACTGTGTCCCTCGTTCCCCACATAAAATCGGAACTGATAAAACCGTCAAAATCCCATTCCTTCTTGAGAACATCGGTCAAGAGATATGTGTTCATGCCGTTATAGACACCCTGGTATTTGTTGTAGGAACTCATCACCGAAGCGGCACCGGCCTTGATGCATTCTTCAAAATGGCGCAGATACACTTCACGCTCGGTCCGTTTGTCCGCTGTAACGCTGACCACAAAACGGCCGTTTTCCATGCTGTTAAAGGCATAATGCTTGATACAGGCAATGACGTTCTGATACTGAATGCCTTTCAAGAGCCCGATGCCCATAGTACTGAGATGAAAGTCGTCTTCGCCGTACACTTCCTGACTGCGTCCCCAGCCGGGATTATAAGGAAGGTTGATACAAACGCCTCCGTAGTAATTACCGCCATACGCGCGGATTTCCCGGCCGATTGCCTTCCCGATTTCCTCTTCCAACTCAGGATCAAAGGTGGCCCCCCGCGCCATAGTAACGGGAAAACACGTGCTTTTTTCACAGACAACTCCCCGCGGCCCGTCACAAAACCGCATCTCCGGCACCCCAAGCCTTTCATTTCCCCCTGCGGGGTACGGATAGACATTGTAGTGATTGTCGGCACTGGGATGGTTAAACGCTTCGGCATTATCCTCCAGAGAAGACCTGCCGCTCATAAGGTAAATTTTTTCCTCCAGCGACATTTGGGAGACAATTTTTTTTGCCTCCTCCGTAAACGACAAACGAAATTCTTTTGTTGCTTTCATTGTTATTCTCCTAAAAAAATTATTTAAAGGCGTTTCAAACAGCCGTTTAAA
>JAISZQ010000131.1 GCA_031269165.1 Spirochaetaceae bacterium | reverse complement strand
CCTTCGCGTCCTGCTTCGGACTTCCGGGCCGGGGCGTACTCAGTCTTGCGTCCATCCGTGGACGCTTGGGGTACGCCCACAAAACCATGCACCGCATGGTTTTGTCCCCGCAGAGGGGGTAGCGGAGGACCGCAGGGCCGGAGGGAGGGGGAAGGCTTTCCCCTGTCAACAACTTAAGCAAATGGAATATAAGAGTGGTCAACGGATTACACAGATTTTTAGTTTTTTTGTCCGCGAATGTACGCGAATACGCGCTGATGGGTATGTATCATTCGTATTTATTCGCGCCATTCGCGGACAAAAATCCTTAAGTTGTTGACAGTGGAAGGCTTTCCCCCTTTTGCTGGGTTTTTTAACAGGCTTTGAAAAGATTTTGAACAGACTCTCAGGGCGGGGTATTGATCATTTTCGTCAAATGTCTTATAATCCCCAATAAATAACTAAGAATTAGGAGGCCAAGTATGGCAAGAGTAGACAAAATCACGGATCTTATCGGGAATACCCCGCTGGTGAAGGTCAACAAGATCAACGAAGGCGGCGCGGTCATCTATGTAAAGCTGGAGTGCTTCAATCCGCTTTCCAGTGTCAAGGACCGTATCGCGCTCGCCCTCATCGAAGCCGGGGAAAAAGCCGGAAAGATCAAGGCGGGGACGATGCTCATCGAGCCGACATCCGGCAACACGGGTATCGGGCTGGCGTATGTCGCCGCGGTGAAGGGGTATCGCATCATTCTGACGATGCCGGAGACGATGAGTATCGAGCGGCGCAAGCTCCTCAAGGCACTGGGCGCGGAACTGGTGCTCACCGAGGGGGCAAAGGGCATGAAGGGAGCGATTGCGAAGGCGGAGGAACTTGCCGCATCCACGCCGGATTCGTTTATCCCGCAACAATTCAACAACCCGGCGAACCCGGCGATTCACGAGAAGACCACCGGCCCGGAAATCTGGGACGACACCAACGGCGAGGTGGACATTCTCATCGGCGGTGTGGGAACGGGCGGCACGATTAGCGGCGCGGGCAAGTATCTCAAGGGGAAAAAGCCTTCCCTCAAGGTGATCGCCGTGGAACCTTCATCGTCGCCGGTTCTGTCGGGCGGTCAGCCGGGCCCGCACAAGATTCAGGGGATCGGCGCGGGGTTTGTCCCGCAGGTCTTCGACAAGAATGTTGTTGACGAGATTTATCAGACCGACGACACGAAGGCGGCGTATGCGGCGCGTCGTCTGGCGAAGGAAGAGGGCATCCTCGTGGGGATCTCCTCCGGGGCCGCGCTGGAGGCGGCGCTCACGGTGTCCAAACGGCCTGAGAACAAGGGCAAGACCATCGTGACGGTTCTGCCGGACGCGGGCGAACGCTATCTGTCCACGTGGCTGTGGGAAGAATAGCGGTCCTTTTAGGAAGGTCCATCAGCCGGGTGAGCGCCTCTTACGGGGCGGTACCGCACAAAGGTGGTTGTGCCGCCAGGCGGTACCGTCCCCGTCCGGCGGCGCTCACCCGGCGTCGGCAACGAAGCGGCCGCGCCTTCCCCTTTTTATGCATTCTTAAGGAGAACCCTGCCATAACCCGCAGGGGACCGTTGCGTTACCTTTATACCGCCCGGATAAACGCTTAAGTCAAGCGGGGCAAACGCCGATAATAAAGATAATGCGCGCGCTCAAATATTTAATGCCGCTCTGGATAGGCATCGTTATCTACTCGATAACCGCGATGACCGTCGGAAAGACTGGTCTTAGGGCTTATGACGACCTGTCACGCGAACGGGAAAAGCAGCGTCTGAACCTTGAAAAACTCTACGGCACGAATGAAAACCTTTCGGGTATCCGTGACGCGCTCAAGTATGACAGCGATACCATCGCCGTCTATGCGCGGGGCTTGGGGTTTGGTTCCGAAGACGAACGTTTTATCAGGATTATTGGACGAGAAAATGTTCGTTTGCCGCAGATGAACGAGGGCGAAACGGTTCCGGTTGAGACGGGCAATTTTACCCATGATAAAACCCTGCGCATCATGGCCATCTGCGTTGCCGGGGCCTTGTTTTTATTCTTACTGTTTATCGACCTGCTGAAAGCGTTGTTCGGCGAAGATCACGAAAAGGAACGGTCCTGGTAAGGGACGATCCTGGCAAAACGAACCCGCGAACAGACACAAACAAATACGGTACCTATTCAATTGCATCAGGTGGGGGGAAGTCTCCCCCCTCACTCCGGTCTTGCGCCCTTCGCTACCCCCCTCTACGGGGGCTCCGCCCCCTTAACGCCCCCATCCCGGCGGCGGCTTGGTTCCCCGGCACCAAAGGCACCCCCGTACCGCAACGGGCCAACGACCCGCACCAACACGAACAGGCTCGCTTGTTCGTGAAGCGCGTTTGCGTGGTTCGTGGCACGGCCGTCATTGCAAGGCGGCGGCAACATAGTTGCCGTGGCGAGCCTGCGGCAACACAGTTGCCGTTGGCGAAGCAATCCAGAGGATGCATCCCGCACTGGATTGCTTCGCTTCGCTCGCAATGACGGCTACCGCGTTGCGGCCCATACGAGGCCGCCGCTAAGGAGGGCCGCCGAGGGGATCGCTATCAGGGTAAAGGTCCGCCAGAACTTTGAGTTTCTTTCGTATTTCGCCGATAAGTCCGATTGCGTCTTGTAGATTGCGGACATTTCGGACAGACGTGTCTGCAAGTCCTTCAACAAGTTCTCCCGCTCTTGTATTATGCTCTCGTAGGTCCTGAGTAACGCGCCGCTCTCGGTCAAGTTCTGCTGTAAGTCTTCCCATAGTTTCATTTGCTCCTCGGAGTTCGAGAGCGTGTCTTGTATCAAGGTCTCTAATGCTGAGAGATCGCTGTCGATGGAAGAAAAGTCCTGTGAAAAGGCAGCCGG
>JAISZQ010000082.1 GCA_031269165.1 Spirochaetaceae bacterium | reverse complement strand
TCGGCTTCGAGATGCGCGGGCTTGCGATTGAGGGGGTGTGGCTTACGTTCTACATGAAGCTCGCCAACGGGCTTGAACTGCCGAAGATTATGCAGTGGCTGAAACAGACGTTCTCCGTTCGGTTCAATTTTCGCACGGGGAGGACACGCGCGTGGCGCGAATGGAAAATGGATAATTGAAAATGGATAATGTCGTGTTTTGGAGATGGCACGTTCCCTTCCTATAATTTTCCATTATCCATTTCCCATTTTCAATTCCCCGGAGGGGTGGGGCAGCCCCCGCCAAGCGGTGCTCGCCCGGCGTATTGACCCGTTATCATTACCAAACAGCACTCTGCAACTTTCATTCCAGCAGGTCAAGATTGAAGGTGTTGCGGACAACGCGGTGCGCGTTTTGTTCGTAAATGGCGATTCCGGCGTTGAAACGGCGTTCTGTCTCCAGTGTGGAGGGAGGGCCGTGGGAGGGGAATACCAGATAGTTGCCGGGGAGGCTGAATAGTTTACGCTGGATGACGGAAATTTCCCGCATCGCGGCATAACTGCTTGCGGTAGAACCAATGAGTCCCGCCGTGAGCGCGTCGCCTGAAAAGAGCGCGTGGTCGATGTGGTAGATCATCGAATCGGCGGAATGTCCTGGCGCGGCAATGGCCTCGATGTTGAATCCGGCTGCGGTGAACGTGTCGCCATCGCGCAACATATTCGTTTTGAAGCCCTGTATCTCAGGATTTGCCGCATAGATTTCGACGTTTTCATAGATACGCATAAGGGAACGCAGCCCGTAGGAGTGGTTGGTGTGATCGTGCGTGAGAAGCGCCGCTTTCAACTGGTAATGGTTGCTTTCAATAAAGGTAACGATCGCTTCGTCAATCTGAGTCGGGTCAATGATGAGAGCCTCGCGTCTTTGGCCGGGGTTCGATTCGTCAAATTCGGAGCCGACCAGAAAGCAGTTGCTGAACCCCCGGGCGCAGTAATGAAAAAACAAGACCATTTAGATGCTCTCCTCCAGTTCAAACACGGCTTCGCGGGAATTTGATGCCTTAAAATTGACCTCGGACGTGTCGGTTTTGACAAAAAAAACTTTTTTGACATTGCAGTCAACCATCAAGACGTTGTGCATTTGGACGGCGATAAAGCGGCTGTTGTAAAGGTTGGATTGGGAAAAATCACAGTCCGCAATGTTCGCGCCGGTAAAATTAAGATGGGTAAGTTCGGAACCGCTAAACAGGCAATTCCGGGCCGTCACCCCGCCGAATGACGAAAACTCGATGTTGGATTCACGGAAATCACAGTTGTCCAAAAGGGCAAAATCAAAAAACACGGTGCGAAAAAGGCACCGACTGAACGTACAGTTGCGAAAGGAGGATCTAAAGAAACTCGACCCGAAAAAACTCCGGCCCGAAAAATCAACGTTCTCAAATGCCAAGCGTCCTGCGGAAAGATTGCGTGTCTCCTGTGACTGGGCGATGAGGCAGGCAATACGCGCCGACTCCGCATTTTTATCCGCACAGTGATCGGCGCATAATGCGGAACCTGTTGTCGCGGGTTGTCCGCAGCCGGCGGCGCAGGGAATTATCGTAAACATTAGCGCGTCAACAACCGGGGATTCACCGTTACCCCGTTTTTATACACGGTAAAATGAAGGTGCGAGCCGGTGCTGAGGCCGGAATTCCCGACATCACCGATACGCTGGCCGGTGGAAACATAGGTACCGCTTTTTACCCGGATAAGGCTGAGATGGCCGTAAAGCGTACGGTAACCCGAATGGTGGGTGATGACGATATGATGGCCGTACACGTCGTTATAGCCGGTGTAGGACACCCGTCCCGCCATCGCCGCGTAAACCGGCGCGCCGATACCGCCCCGAATATCGATGCCGATGTGAAAGAGCCGCGTATGGGTAATCGGGCTGCGCCGCCAGCCGTAAGCGGACGTCACATAGCGGTTTGTGGTGGGCCATATAAAAAAATCCCCGTTGATTTCCTGAAGCGCGGTCTGGTCAAGTTTTACCCCGGGCAAAAATATCGTATCGCCTTTCTGGAGATTTGTGGAAAAATATTCGTTCACGGTAAGAATGTCACTGATTTTAACACCGTTTTTTTGCGCGATTCCGATAAGCGTGTCCGACGCTTGTGCCGTATAGGCGATGCCGTCCTGATTGGGAATTTTCAGCACGAGGCCCTCGGGGACGATTCGAGTGTTTTTAATGCCGTTCACCGAGATCAGCGTGTCCTCGTTGAGACCGAATTCTCGCGCAATGATACCTATCATGTCGCCTTTTTTTATTTTGTAACTGGTGTACAAAACCGGACGGACGCTGGAATACTCTTCCGACTCAAGCATCGCGGGAAGCGGTGTCTCTAACGAAACATTTTCAAAAAGCGCGTCTCCCGCCGGATAGGACACGCCTCCCGTGCCGTATTCGGCGTTTCCCGCATCAAGCACGGCCTTTGCCGCGGCGTCTGCCGCAATCTCCGCGCCTGTTGCCGCTTCCGCCGCATTTTTCATCTGCCAATGTACCAAACCCGTGGACAAGACCGCCGTCGAATAAACCCACAACGTTCCCAAAAAAAGAACGCGGCACACCCATGCGCCCGACACATCCCAACCGTTTTGCCCGTTTGTCATCATTTTTTAAACCTCGTACACCGCGTTTTCTTTCGCCGCGTAAACATGTTCTATGGTTGATTTTTTCGCGTATTTCTTTTCCAGTGCCGCCAATGCTTCATCCGTCCGGTCAGGATCATGATGAAAGAACAACAGCGTTTTTTTCACTCCCGCCTTCTCCGTCGTTGCTATCGCGCCTTCGAAAGAACTGTGCCCCCAGCCCTGTTTGCCGTTGAAATACTCTTCCTCCGTGTATTGACTGTCAAAAACAACAAGGTCGGCACCCTGCAAAAAAGGAATCACCCTCGCGTTACCCGGGGCGTAAGACTCATGGTCAAAAACAAGCGCGACACTCTTTCCGCCATACTCGAAACGATAACCCAGAACCGGCGCCGGATGTTCGAGCAACAGCGTCTTTACCGTCAAACCGCCGCCCATATCGTAGGTGCCTTCCTCCAGATCGCGCCATTCGGTCGCCGCCGTTAGGGAAGAAATACCAATCGGCCAATAGTCATGGACAAAAAACGCTTCAATCGTATCTTTGATTGCTTTACCCGACCGGGAGCGCGGCCCGTGGATACGGAAAACATTTTTTTTCTTAAAAAACGGCTCGAACATGAGTAACCCCGCGATATGGTCCAGATGCGTGTGAGAAAGAAAAATATCCGCGTCGACGGGCCCCTTTTCCTGCGCCATAAGACTCTTGCCGAGGCTTCGTATGCCGCTTCCGGCATCCACGATAATCAGCCGTTCACCGGCACGAATTTCGACACAGGTCGTATGGCCTCCGTAGACAACCGTATCTTCCCTCGCAACCGAGATTGAGCCTCTTGCCCCCCAAACACGTACAAACATATCTATTCCTTTCCTTACTTCCCTGAACAAGCCTCGTTATGGGTGCTTAACCGGCTTGTTTCCGTTGGCGGAGACAACCTGCCTGCTGTGGCAACCGTCCCCGCAGGGAATGAACAATGAGAAATGGATAATGAAAGAAGCGGAACGCGCCGTCTCCAAGCCGCATACATTATCCCTTTTCAATTCTCCCTTATCCATTCGCCTATGGCGCTCTCCCCGCCGGTTGTCGCTTCCTAAACCATACCCGCTCCGAGGTGTGCCCTTTGGTAATGCTGGCGGCGTACCGAGACGCCGCCTTATCCAGCGGGCCGACGCGCCTCAACCAGTGGGCGTGCCCGAACCTCTTTTGAAAAAATCCCGGTGACGCGCCCGTCGTTACTATCTTTTGCCTTATCAGTATAGGTTAAAATGGCAAAATAGTATAGTACGCCGTTTTCCAGCCCGTCTATACGCAGAGAGGCGGCGTTTCCCGCATCCAGGGGCGGCAATTCCCAGTATTCCCCGCTGCGTGTTCCCCTATACACAAGATACCCGTCCGCATCCGGCTGGGGATTCCGTTTCCATTGCAACTCAACAAAGCCGTCTCCCGCCTTCACGGTGATCTTTTCAGGCGGCGCGGGCGGCGGGACCGCCTTATAGACAAGGGAAAGACTGGCAAGATAGGGTGCGCCCGACCGGTCCGCCGACGGATACAACGCCGCCGCGAGTTGCGCGTAACGGCCCTTCACATCCAAGTCCGCGCCGGGCTTTACCGCCCTCCACTCGTTCTCTTCCCAACCAAACGGCGTCTCCTGGGCGCGGACGAAAAACTGGATCGCGGAACTGTCGGGAAAGGTTTCCGCCTCGTCCAGGGACCTTGACCACGAAACGTTTTGACCGCCCAGCCCGCCCCGATACCGGTTGCTTTCTTCTTTTCCGTACCCCCCTTCTCCGGTACGCGCATACCCGCCCGTTGCCAGAATGTGCAGAAGAGACGCGCCGGGCGACCCCAGATCAAGGGTTTCACTCTCGATCCAGCCCGGTTTTGATGGATAACGGGCCGTTTCTATCGCTCTCGTCCCGGTATCCATGAAACCGGCATAGAGGTTGAACTCGTCAATGATGCCGTTAAACCCCTTTCCGATGACCAGTTTGCCCTGTTTTCCGGTCCACGGCTCGAAAATTTCGTTTGAACGGGAAAGGGAAGCCCCACCTTCTCGGCCATTTTCCGTGGTATAACGCGCGTCTTCCAGCACCCCGTCAACCACATACTCGATGAGGCCGGTATCGCGGTCGAAACGGATAAGGTGGTGGCTGTATTTTTCGGGAACCAGCGTCTTGTTTGACGAAAGACGCAACGATACGGTTCGGGTATTGTCCGCCGACGCGAAAAACTCATAAAAAATCAGCGAAATCTTGTTCCGAACCACCGAGGCCCGGACAAACTGATTTTTCCCGCCGCTTAAGGCCGCATTCCACAGAAAAATTTCGGCGTTTGTCTCCACGACACGGGGAAACAGAAAAAACTCGATGGTAAAACTGCCGATACGGTTGTTGTCCGCAAGCAGCGCGTCAGGAGAAGCACTCTTCACCGTGATAAAAGCGCCGCCGTTTTTGTCAAAAACCGCCGCCCCGCTCCCCGAATGCGCCCAGCGTATCGGTGCCGGATAGACCCCCGCCGAGGCATTCACAGAGTAATGCCGCGCCGCGTCACGGTAACGCCGGGTATCCATCTCGTCAAAAGGAAGCGCCAAATCAAGCGTTGCGGAAGACGCGGAAACCGCCGCCGCCATTTCGCGGGTATTGGCCGTCATCAGCACCGCTTGCGGCCTTAAGCCCGTCCGCACATCAACCCCGTCCATGCGGGAAACGCGCCCCCAGCCCGCTCCCGCGCCGAGCATGACCGTCTTTTCCCCTTCCGCAAACGCCAGGGCCGACAGAACCGCACATAAAAGTGCCGTCAAGAGTTTTTTTCTCATAAGCCTCCATTTTCATATCGGCATTTTTCGGCGATACTTGAAATCGGACAGAACACTCAATCACAGATAGATGAGCCTGTTCCAAAACCGTGTGCGTTAGAGCCTGTTCAAAATCTCAGCAAAAAGGGGGAAGTCTCCCCCTTCGCTACGGCCGGCTCAAACCATTGCGGGGGTATACCCCATGAGCAGACAAAGTCTGCGACGGTTTGAGCCGTCCTCCGCTATCCCCCTCAGCGGGGGTTTCCCACCCCCGCAACGCCCCCGGATCACAGCGGAGGCTTGCGTCTCGCAGGGTTTTTGAACAGGCTCTTAACGCACCGTCAATGAGTTTTGGAACAGGCTCATGCGTCTCCATTATGGACAAACGCTCCCTAGCGAACAACGGACGACCCTGTTCACTATGCGCCGGAAAAGGCGGAGTGTTTTGTACGGCAAAGGCACGAAAGACGCACCCCTCAAGGCGCGTTGAGAAGCAATCAGTTTATCAGGGCCGCGATCGCCCCGTCTACGGTAAGACCCGTCCGGTTCTCGCGTTTAGCAAGATCGCGCAGGGTAAGGGAACCGGTTTCTTCCTTAATAACGACAAAGGGGATGCCTTTTTTTTCGGCGGCCTGGTACTGAGCGGTGCGTTTTGCCGGTTCCAGAAAGACTTCACAGGCGATACCGGCGGCGCGGATTTTTTCGGCGAGAACCTGATTTCTGCCCGCATCCTCCGCTTCGACACAGACGACGGCAACTTTCGCGTAACTCCCGGATGTGCCGGGGGTGCCGGTCGCCTCGAGCGCGGCGATGAGGCGGTCGAGGCCGACGGACGCGCCCACACCGGAGAGCCGCTGTTTGCAGTAGAGCCCGGCGAGGTCGTCGTAGCGGCCGCCTGAACAGACCGAGCCGATGCCGGGGAGCGCGTCGAGGAAGCTCTCGAAAACGACGCCGGTGTAGTAGTCAAGGCCGCGGGCAATCGAGGGGTCAAGGACAAAGGCCCCGGCGATGCCGATTTCCTGCATAAAGGAACGAAGATCGCGGAGGCGGCGCGATTCCTCGCAGTCCCCGCCTGAAAGCGCGGTGATTTTATCAAGCGTCTCATCCCACGAAGCAGAATCCCCGCCGGCGCACGTGTACTCAAGCACTTGAGCGGCGCGTTTCTCGTCGAGGAGGGCGGCGAGCAGTTTCCCCGTCTCCACCTCACCGATCTTGGCGCGTTTGTCCACCACGCGAAGCACTTCGACAGACTGTTCCCGCGCCCCAATCCGGGTAAGGAAACGGTTGAAGAGCCCCCTGTGGTTGACCCGGATCGTTACCCCGCCTCCGGCTATCGCGGAAAGCGCCTTGTGCATGGTGAGCAATATCTCAAAATCGGCCGCCGCGCTCTCCGTGCCGATGATGTCAAAGTCGCACTGGGTAAACTCGCGGTAACGGCCCCGCTGGGTGTTCTCCCCGCGCCAGACCTTTGCGATGTGGTACCGCTTGAACGGCATGGGCAACTCAGGCAGATGCAGGGCGACAAAACGCGCAAACGGCACCGTGAGGTCGAAACGGAGCGCGACGGCGCGGCCCCCTGAATCCTCGAAACGATACCCCTGCTTGTCGGTCTCGCCGCCGCCCTTGCCGAAAAGCACTTCGGCATACTCCAGTGCGGGAGTGTCAATCGGCACGAATCCCATCGAGCGGAAAACGGCCTCGATCTTCTCTTCGAGATTCTTCTTCGTTATCTCGGCATCGGGCAAAAAATCCCGAAACCCCTTTAACAGCTTGGGCTCTATCATCTATCGTTGTTCCTCCGCCTCCCGTTCCTCGTCCTTTGCGGCCGCCGCCTTGCCGACAGACCACTTGTTGTCCGTTTTGACAAAGCGGTTCGCCGCTATCTGGGTCTGCCGCCCGTCTTCGGCGGCGAGCGTAATGGACGCGCAGACCGGGTTGACCTCTTTTACCTTCCACTGCTCGCCCTCAAACATGACGCGGTTGCCTTCACTCGGCATATTGTGGCGTTCCGCGCTATAAAACCCGTGTTCGTAGGAAAGGCAACAGAGAAGGCGTCCGCAGGGGCCTGAAATTTTTGCGGTGTTGAGCGACAGGTTTTGTTCTTTGGCCATTTTTATCGAAACAGGTTTCAGTTTGTCGGTAATGGTCGAACAGCAGTAACAACGCCCGCAGATCCCGAACCCCCCGCAGATCCGCGACTCATCCCGCGCGGAAATCTGCCTGAGTTCTATTCTGCACCGGAATATGCCAACTAAATCTTTGACCAGCTCACGAAAATCAATGCGGTTTTCCGCACTAAAAAAGAACAGTATCTTCTGCTCGTCGTGCATATAATGGACGGCGATGAGTTTCATCTCCAGACCATGGGCGGCGATTCGCTCTTTGCAAAGGGGAAACGCCTCCGTTTCTTTTATCCGGTATTTTTCCGCCCTCTTGAAATCTTCCTCCGTCGCGATCCGTTCGATACGCAATATCCTCTGCGGATTTATATCCCGCCTCACTTCCCCGCGAACCCGCGCCATGTCCATCCCGTAACGGGTACGCAGAATGACGGACGCGCAATGCGGAACCGCGCCGCCCCGATAAATGCCGTAAAGCGTCTCGCGGGAATAGTCCAAAAGGAGCACGTATACCGGCACTCCGGCGGGGATGGGTTCGGTGATGCCTTCAACTTCGGAATTGTCTGCCTCTTCCCCGGCATCATCCTCGATATCCTCAAGCGCGGCAAGTTCGGCATCCGTCTCCTCAAACCCGGCAATTTCGTTTTTTTCAAATTCAGTATTGTCCACAAGACAACAGTTTACCCGCGAATGGGGTCAGTGTCAACATCTCTAGGAGCCATTTGGTTCTGATGGGAGAGCCGGACATTCTTGATGGAAGCGGCAATCTCGTTGATGGTCCTTACCCGTATATCAAGGTTGCAGGAAGGATAAACGAATGATATATGGGTACGCCCCGTTGCGAGGATAGGGGCCGATAGATTCGGCGCTGATACCGATTAGGTAAAAGGTAAGAGATGGGGCTGTCCCTAAACAGTATCCGCCCTCGCCCGTCATTGCGAGCGAAGAGAAGCAATCCAGTGGGGAGGCCGCCTCGTTTGGATTGCTTCACCCTGCTCACTTCGCAATGACGTGGGGCCGCTCTCTAAACGGTACCCGCCAAAGGAAGCGTACCATGCTGCTCTCCCCGCCACTAGTATCCCGACATCATGCAAACAGCGGGTAAAGCCGCTTAAGTTTAATACGGGCGTCAGCGGTGGTAAAACGCCGGTTGATTTTACAGGCTTCCTTGTTGCGCCTCCGGTTCCATGCCGCCGCCTCTTCTCTCATCTGCCCTATCGCGGGGATACGTCGCGACAGCCCGTGGTTGTTTATCACATTAAGCTCTATCTCCGCCATGTTAAGCCGGCTTCCATGCTTCGGCGTATAGTGAATCTCCAGCTTGTCTCTCAGCCGTGCCGCCTCTTCTGCGGGAAAAGTCTCATACAGGGACGCGGCAGTATGAGTGTTAAGGTTGTCCATGACCAGCACGATTTTCTCAGCATGGGGAAAATCTTCATCCACCAGCC